>JBILHX010000013.1:0-43960 GCA_044350285.1 Chitinophagaceae bacterium
AGGAACTTGGCGATGACCAATAAATTCAGGGGAGTGTTGGGAAGATGGGTAGGAGAAGGAAGCACTAACGATGCCACCAATCCACGTTATACATTCATTGATGCAAACAACAATACCAGGGTTTCCGATCGTTATGTTGAAGACGGGTCATTCATCAAAATTAAAAATGTTCAGTTGGGATATACATTCAATTCGGCATTGTTGAAGCAGAAAAACATCTCTGGTATAAGGATTTATGCGCAATTGAAAAACGCATTAACATTTACCAAATACACTGGCTTTGATCCTGAAATTTCAGGAGGCATTTTTGATACTGGAATCGACCGCGGTGCTTATCCACAAGCGAGAAGCGTTGCAGTTGGTTTAGACCTTAAGTTTTAATAAGAAAAATCGAAATGAACATGAAATACATAAAAATTATTGTTTGCATTGCATTGGTAATATTTACCAATGTTGCCTGCACGAAATTCGTGGAATACAATCCACAAGAGGATTATCAAATAACCGCCAATGATTATCTAAAAACAGCTGATGATTACAACAAGATGGTGATTGGCGTTTATTCACCATTGCAATGGCTTTATGCCAATCCACTTATTGGTGACATCGCTTCAGACAATTCTGTATCAGGTGGAGAAAATGCTACGGATGTAATTGGATTACAGCAGATTGACGATTATCAAGCAACTGCGAACAACAGCTACTTGACGGAAGCGTGGAAGTCATGCTACGAAGGCATCAACAGAGCAAACTATCTTCATGAAAACAAGGCCAAGCTTGACTTCACAGGCAAAGAAGCTTTGTATGGTGAAGTATATTTTTTAAGGGCTTATTATTATTTTGAATTGGTGAAGATGTTTGGAGATGTTCCATTGTTTGTTGAAAAACGATTGAGCGCTTCAGATTCAAAAAAGTTTCCAAGATCAGCCAAGGCCGCGGTTTACAGCCAAATTGAATTGGATTTAAACAATGCAATCAAGGTATTGCCAGTGTCTAATGTTCAGAAGGGTAGGGTAACAAGATTTGCAGCACAAGCGTTGTTGGGAAAAGCATTGTTGTATCAAGGAAAATTTGATGCAGCAGCAGCCTCATTAGAAACAGTGGTGAATGGACCATTCTCATTGGTATCAAATTTTGGAAACATGTTTCTTCAGTCAGGTGAAAATGGAACAGAGTCCGTTTTTGAAATTCAATACTCAAATATCAGTCCATTTTACGACTGGTCAAATCCAGGGCGTGGACAAGGAAATCTAGCTGTGCAAGTTTGTGGAATTAGAAACCTGACTGGTTCCAGTCCATACGGACAAGGTTGGAGCATCAATCTGCCTACATCAAATCTTGCAAGTGCATATGCTGCAGGCGACAAAAGAAAAGATGTAACTGTGTTGGATATTGAAGCCTACAAAAAGTCGAATCCACAATATAACATTACTTATTTGGTAGCGCCATACAAGAATACTGGTTTGTATAACCAAAAGTATTTGCCAAGGAAGGGAGAAACATCCGGACAAGTGGAGTTGAATTACTTGAATAATTTCAGAACCATTCGCTATGCAGATGTATTGTTGATGGCCGCAGAAGCTAACAACAGGGCAACAGCACCAAATGATACAAAAGCCCAGGGGTATTTAAATAAGGTAAGAGAGCGTGCTTTTGGAGACAAGCTCCACAACATCACTTCTACTGGTGCAACCTTGAAGCAAGCGATATGGGATGAGCGCAGGTTGGAATTGGCTATGGAGGGTGACAGGTTTTTTGATTTGGTGAGAACAGGATTGGCTGCAACAAAAATCACCAATTTCAAGGCAAACAAGAATGAAGTATTCCCGATTCCACAGCAGGAAGTTGATATTTCAGGATTGACGCAAAACCCTGGTTATTAATATTTAATACATTAAAATCATTGACATGAAATCAATAAAATTTTTATCCATCACGCTTTTGTTGGGCATCTTGTTTGCAGGATGTACAAAGTTTAAGTACGATGATGTTTCTTTTGTGGAAACTGCAACAGATCCGGCTAAGCTTTCTGCGTTGTTTGATATTACGCAAGACAATACGGGCATGGTAACCATTTATCCAAATGGGGAAGGCGTTGCATACTTCAATGTTTATTTTGGTGATGGCACTGCCGCACCTGTAAAAATCATGCCTGGTGCCAGTGTTCAACGCAAGTATGCTGAAGGATTGTATGATGTGCGCATTGTTGGTGTTGGTGTTACAGGAAAGACTGCAGAGGCAACTCAAAAATTGACTGTGTCGTTCAAGGCACCAGAGAAGTTGGAAGTAACGGCAACAGTTGACGCAACAAGTGCATTTAAAATAAATGTATCAGCAACTGCATTGTATGAAACGTTGTTCAAAGTGTATTGGGGAGATGTAGCAAACGAGGTTCCTGTTTCCTTTTTAGAAGGAGTAACGGTGAGTCATACTTATGCAAAATCAGGAGACTATGTGATGAAGGTAGTAGCCTTAAGTGGTGGAGTTGCAACAACAACATTTACAAAAACCATTACTATCAAGGTTCCTATTTTGTTGCCTTTGGATTTTGAAACTGTTGGACAAACTTATGCGTTCAATAATTTTGGTGGTGGTGATGTTGTTGTAATCGACAACCCTAAATCAATCACTGGCAATACTTCTGCTAAAGTTGGAAGGATGATAAAAAATGCAGGTGAAGTTTATGGTGGTTCTCTTATCACGTTGAGCAGTCCAATTGATTTTTCTGCTAACAAATTCATGCGCCTAAAAGTGTTTTCACCAAGAGTTGGTGCCAAGGTGTTGTTGAAAGTTGAGAATTCAGGCAATGGTGGAATTAATTTTGAAAAAGAAGTAGCAACTACAGTTGCCAATCAGTGGGAAGATCTTGTATTTGATTTCAAAGCTATTAACACATCAAATTCATACAACAACGTTGTGTTGATATTTGATTTGGGTACTGCAGGAAACGGAACGGCTAATTTTACTTTTTACTTTGATGATTTAAGGCAAGTTAGTACCATTGAAGAATTGGTATTGCCTTTGACGTTTGAATCTGCCGAACTGAAATATAATTTTGTGAATTTTGGTGGAGGAGATGCATCTGTTGTAGCAAACCCATATTCCAATGCTTCGAATGCCAGCACCAAAGTGGGTAAGATGGTGAAGAATGCTGGTGAAGTTTGGGGCGGAAGTTTGATTAGTTTGGCAAAGTCAATTGATTTTTCGGCGAACAAGATCATGAGAATGAAAGTGTATTCGCCACGTGTAGGCGCTAAGGTGTTGTTGAAGGTGGAGAATTCAGGTAATGGTGGAATCAATTTTGAAAAAGAAGCTGCAACAACAGTTGCCAATCAGTGGGAAGACCTTGCGTTTGATTTCAGCGCAATCAATACATCAAACACATATCAAAATGTGGTGTTGATTTTTGAATTGGGAACAGTAGGAAATGGTTCTTCGAATTTCACATTCTATTTTGATGACATAAGGCAGGCCGGTTCCTTGCCAACAATCAAGCAGATTAATTTGCCAGTTGATTTTGATGCTCCTGGTTTTAATTATGAAGTAACAGACTTTGGAAACAACAATACGGTTGATGGCAATGATCCTGTAAACAGTGGCAACAAGGTTAAGGTTACGACCAAACCAAATGGCGCTGAAACATGGGCTGGTACTACCATTGGAACTCCTGCAGGATTTTCTTCTGCTATTCCATTTAGTGCAGTGGCAACACAAATGACCATGAGGATTTATTCACCGGCAAAAGGTATTCCGGTTAGATTGAAAGTTGAAGATAACAATGATCCAACGAAGTCGGTAGAAACAGAAGTTAAAACAACGGTGGCCAACGCATGGGAAACCCTGACTTTTGATTTTTCAAATCAAGCGGCAGGAACAGCAGCCATTAATTTTACATATAAGTACAATAAAGCTTCTGTGTTTTTTGATTTCGGAACTGCAGGCAGTGGAAAGGTTTTTTATTGGGATGATGTGAAATGTTCAACAATCAATGCAACAGTACCTACGTTGGGATTGCCACTCACATTTGAATCGACTTCACTGAATTATGCATTCACTGATTTCAATGGAGGAAATGTAACAGTAGTAGCTAACCCAAATGCAGCTGGAATAAACCTTTCAAGCAAAGTTGCCAAAATGGTAAAAGGACCAGGTGAAGTTTATGGTGGAAGTTATATCACACTCGATAAACCAATTGATTTCTCAGCAGGTAAAACTGTAAAAGTTAAAGTATATTCTCCAAGAGTTGGTGCCAAATTATTGTTTAAAGTTGAAAATTTAAATGATGGTGGTATAAATTTCGAGAAAGAGGTTCTGACTACAAAGGCTGGTGCATGGGAAGAATTGACATTCGATTACAGCGCTATTAATACCACCAAAAGTTACCAAAAAGTGGTGGTGATATTCGACTTAGGTACTGTAGGAGATGGTTCATCAAATTTCACTTTTTACTTTGACGACATCACGCTTAATTAATAAATAAATACGTTGTTTATGATACATAAATTTATAAAACACAGTCTAATTGCAATGTCTCTCATCATTGGCAGTACATCTTGTGAGAAGACTGAATACTCATTTGGCAATATTACATCACCATCAAACCTCACGCTTGCTGCAGTAGTGGCAGGAGCTGATGCTGCAAACCCGAATGGCAATGGTTCAGGCGCAGTTACCATCACAGCAACAGCATCAAATGTTCTTAATTACAAAGTTGATTTTGGAGATGGAAAAGTGCAAATGTTGCCTTCAGGAACCATCCAGTATAAATATTCAATGCCGGGTGTCAATGAATTCACCATCTCAGTGAATGCAATTGGAACTGCAGGCGTTGTTTCAACCATCAGTAAAAAAATCAAGGTTTTTGTTGCTTTTGAAATACCAACTGTCATTTTGCAGAATTTAACCGGTGGGGCCTCGAAAATTTGGATTTGTGATAAAGGAGCTGATGGACATTTCGGAGTTGGACCAAGTGATGGTTTTGCACCTACATACTATGCTGCAGTTCCGGATTCTAGGGCAGCAGATGGATTTTATGATGATGAAGTTACGTTTGCAAAAACTGCAAATAACCAAATTACGTTAGACTTAGACAACAAGGGTGGCACTTTTATTTTAGGCGCAGCGGTTTCTTTTTATGGACAAACAGGCCCTGAAGGTCAATATCCTTTGGCTACTAAAGGGGTAAAAAATCTAGCTTTCATGGACGCTACTACAGCCAGTACAACAGCTAATTCAACACGGATACAGTTTTCAGTTCCGGGTAATGGTTTGGTATGCATTGGTTTAGGTGGAACAACCTATGAGATTCTTTCATTAACTTCCACAACCATGAATTTGAGAACAATCGGTAAAGATGGTTTGTCGTGGTATCAAAAACTCAAAGTAAAACCCTGATAAATGAAGCAAGTTTTAGTCAGTCTAGTAATTTTATTCTCCTGTATTACCACATTGAGTTTTGGTAATACCCTAATTGTGAGTGATACATTGAAGTCAACCAAAAAAGAAATGAAACTTTTTTGGTCTGAAGAGTTTGACAAATCAGGCGCACCAGACTCAACCAAATGGATGTATAATATTGGTAACGGACCTGATGGTTGGGGAAACCAAGAATTGGAATATTATACCGACAGGATTCAAAATGCGTATGTAGAAAACGGTGTGTTGAAAGTAAAAGCCATCAAGGAAAATTATGAAGGCCGTGGGTATACTTCTGCAAGAATGTTAACGAAGGGAAAGTTCGAATTCATGTACGGAACTGTTGAGATACGCGCCAAAGTGCCTGCTGCTGTTGGAACTTGGCCTGCTGTGTGGATGATGGGTGGTGATTTTGAAAAAGTTGGTTGGCCAGCTTGTGGTGAAATCGATATTCTCGAACACAGAGGTTCTGATTTGAATAAAATTGTAAGTGCTTTGCATTATCCTGGTAGAGCAGGTGGCAATTGCAACATGAATTCTACCACAATCAGCAATGCTTCAACGGAATTTCACATTTACAGAGCTGAATGGACAAAGTCTTCCATCCAAGTTTTTGTTGATGGTAAATTATTTCATTCTGTGCCATTAACACCTGAAATGCCCTATCATAAAAATTTCTTTTTTTTAGTGAATTTGGCAATTGGCGGAGGTTTTGGCGGTCCAGTAGCTCCTGCATTTACAAGCTCAACTTTTGAAGTTGATTATATCAGGGTTTATAAATAATGTTTTTTTTAGTTGATATTTAATGTGAATGTAAACACCCTTGAAGGTTAATTCTGACAAGGGTGTTTTTTTGTGATGTTGTTTTAGAGAACAAGTTTTAGGTTAACTTGTTGTTTAGTTTATTAGTCAGTTTTTGATGTTTTCCTAACAAAAGAAAAATTATGAAATATCTGCAAATCTATCTTGTGTCACTTTCTTTTTTAATTGCTAGTTGTGCTAAAAACCCCGCCGTTCCTGTTGCTCAAAATAAAGTACCAACCAATCTTGTAATCAACGCAACGGTAAGCAACGATGCATCAGGAAATGTATCCATTTCAGCCACAGCAGACAATGCTGTTACTTACAAATTTGAGATGGGCAATGGAGATGTATTGGTAGAGCCAACGGGAGTAGCAAAATATAAATACACAGAAAATGGAACCAATGCGTATACTGTAACAGTAACTGCAACTAGTTCAACAGGACAAACACTTTCGAAAACGAAAGATATTACAATAACAGTTGATCTGTTAAGTCAGCCGCCTTTTTGGTCTGATGAATTTGATGTTTCCGGTGCTCCTAATCCAACCAAGTGGGTCTATGATTTGGGAACTGGATCAAATGGTTGGGGCAATGCAGAGTTGCAGTATTATACGGATCGTTCACAAAACGTGGTTGTGGACAATGGTACCTTAAAGATAAAAGCAGTGAGAGAAAGTTTCAGTGGAAGCAGTTGGACTTCAACAAGGATTAAATCGTTGAGTAAGTTTGCATTTAAGTACGGAACGGTGGTTATTCGCGCAAAGGTTCCATCAGGTGTTGGAACTTGGCCTGCGGTGTGGATGATGGGTACGGACATTGGATCTGTTGGTTGGCCAGCTTGTGGTGAAATTGATATTTTAGAACATGTAGGCAAGGAGCAAAACAAAGTTTTTGCGAGTTTACATTATCCTGGAAGAACGGGTGGCAATGCTGTTACCAACACAAAAATCATTTCCAATGCATCAACAGAATTTCATGATTTTAAATTAGAGTGGAGCAGCTCTTCAATTAAGTTTTATGTAGACAATACATTGTTTCACAGTGTTGCCAACTCCGGTAGCATTCCATTCAACAAGGATTTTTTCTTTTTGGTGAATTTGGCAATGGGAGGAAACTTTGGGGGCAATGTTGATGCTGCTTTGAATACTGCAGTTTTTGAAGTTGATTTTATCCGTGTGTATAAATAGATATTTGATAAACAATTTGAACAATTCCTCCTCAATTTTTTGAAGGAGGAATTTGTTTTAATATCCATTCAGTAAATTCTTCAGCAGCAATTTTATTTTGAAAACTGCTGTTGAGTCTGTCGTTCACAATGTACTCGTCATAAATCCAAGGGTCAGCAATTGATATCGCCATTCCTTTTCCGTATTTAGACATGGCAAAGATTGTTTTCCCTTGGATTTCCAAGATTGGTTTTGCCCCATTGCTAAGGTCTATTGTGCAAACTTCCTTCATGTAAAGGGTTCTGCCTCTTTTGAATATTTCATGATTTTCAGGAATGTTTATTTGTCCAACTGAAATGTCTTTTTTCACTGGATTCAGGAATTCATCAGTGAAGTGCATGCCGAATTTTTCAGACAAAATATTGAAATGTTGAAGGTCCGCATTGGCAGAGTCATTTGCGAACATCACCAAGATTCCACCCTTTTTTACCCACGCTGCAATAGCATTAGCATCTGTAGCATTCATGTAATTAGGGTTTGGTTTGTCTTTGAAATTATCTGGGTCGGCTACAATATATACGTCGGCATTTTTAAGTGCTTGCTTTGTTGCTTTGGTTTCCAAGCTTGTTAGTTTTATTCCTTTGCTGCTCATTATATTACCCCAAATAGAATAACTCCTAAGGTCTTTGCTATCCCAAGTATATCTATATAAAGATTCTGATCCGTCAGCATTTTTTTTGACTTCACTGTTGTAAAAATAGTCGAGCATGACAGTTTTTTGCTGTGCAGCTGATACCAATGGTAAAGATAGAAGTACAATTGAAATTAGCTTCCTGCAGTTGTGTAAAAAATATCTCATAAATATGCTTTTTGTAGCGTAAATGTACAATGAATGTTCCTTTTTTGTAGAAAATGTATAATCAGTTAGAGCGAAATCGTTTTCGTAGTTAAATTACCCATATTAAACGTTTTAGTAAAAGCTTTTATTTAAATTCATAAACCCAATTTGTCCTCATTTTTTTTTGGTTAAAATTGGGTTAATTAATCAAACATTTTAAAATTGCCATCATGAGAAAAGTGTTATTTCTGACTTCTCTTCTATTATGCCTAACCAGCATATCTTGGGCTCAAGCCCGAAAATTAACTGGGCATGTAGTTGCCAGTGAAAATGGTTCAAATTTATCCGGTGCAAGTATTACAATTAAGGGAACGTCTAAAGGTGTTGTTACAAATGCCGAAGGAAAATTTTCAATTGACATTCCTACCAAGGGAACTTCAGTTGTTGTGATCAATTCAATTGGTTATGCCTCCCAAGAAATTCGGGTTACTGCCCAAACCGATTTATTGGTAAAACTTGTTACAGACACCAAAGCGTTGGATGATGTCGTAGTGGTGGGGTATGGTTCCGTAAAGAAAAAGGATTTAACTGGAGCTGTAGGATCTGTTAAAGCGACAGAAATTGTGAGGGGTAATCCTGCCAATGCAACACAGGCTTTGCAAGGTCAGGTGCCAGGGGTCTTGGTTACCAAAATGAGTAACAAGCCTGGTCAACTTTGGCAGATTGCCATTCGTGGTGAAAATACCATTACGCCGAATCCTAACGCAGATGGAGGTGTAAACCTTACCTATACTTCAAGTAATCAGCAATTTCAGGGAACTGAGCCGTTGGTTGTTATTGATGGAATCATCGGTGGAAAATTGCAGGACATTAACCCTGCAGACATAGAATCTATGGATATCCTGAAGGATGCTTCATCTACTGCCATTTATGGTTCAAGGGGTGCAAATGGAGTAATTATCATCAGCTCAAAGCGCGGGTTATCTGGAAAACCAAGGGTTACCTTGGACAGCTATTTTGGACAAAGGACGCCTGCGCATCTTCCAGAAATGCAAAATGCAAAGGAGTTTTACAAATCTACCATTACTGATGCCCAATTGAACGGCTCAACCATCACTGAAGCATCTGCCTTCAACGTGAATGAATTGGCAATCATCAACAGTGGCAAGACTGTTGACTTGGCCAGGTTGGTTGCCGGTCCTGGTATGAATGCAGGATCTACCTTGTCGATTTCAGGTGGAAACGGTGCAACAACTTACCGCATCTCCGGTGGATATATTCAGGAAGATGGTATGGTACCATTGACTTATTACAAGAAATACAACATGAATACTGCGGTAGATTCTAAAATTACGCGGTATCTAAAAGTTGGTTTTTCACTGTATCAGAATTATTCAACCAATCCAACGGGTTCCTTTGAAGTGCCAAGAACCGTATACCGTGAAAGACCGACCTCAATAATTTATTACAAAGACCTTGTAGATGCAGCCATCGGTGGAGATGCCGCTTTGGGCGCAGTGAATGGATTTGCCGTAAGGATGGGAAGGGGTAGTGCGGTTAATCCACTGTTGGAAGCCAGCAGCCGCGACAATTATACCTGGACCCGCAATGTTAATAGCCAGATGGGAAATGCTTATGCTGAAATCAATCTCTTGGAAGGCTTGGTGTTCAAATCTGCAATTTCAGTAGCTTATCAAATGGCAAAGCAAGATGAATACAGGGGTAAATATTCAAAGGCTATCAATGTTACCGGAGCCACAAGAGCCTCTGTTGAAAATGATTTCCTGAGCTCATATACATTTGACAACCAGTTGACCTATAATTACCTGAAAGGCAAAAGCAAGTTGAATGTTACCGCACTCCAAAGTGCGTACAAGAATACCAATGAGTTCAACTATATTTCTGTCGTTGGTCTTCCTTATATTTCTTATTGGTATAACCTGGCCAGTACATCAGGTACGCCTGTCATTGGAAGTGGTTTTAACCAAAAAACACTTTCCTCATATATGGGAAGAATCAATTATACATTCAACGAAAAATACCTGCTGACTTTCACCGGTCGTTCTGATGGCGCATCCCAGTTGGCGCCTGGAAACAAGTGGGCATTTTTCCCATCAGGAGCCTTTGCATGGCGCTTGGGTGATGAAAAATTCTTCAAGAAAATCAAATCAATTTCTGACCTGAAACTGCGTGTAAGTTATGGTCAAGTTGGTAACTCTGTTGTATCGCCATATTCAACTTCAGCAACACTTACAGCAGCCAGTAACTATTCATTCGGACAAGCTGCTGGTATTGGTTTTGGTCCAAACAACCTAGCCAACCAAGGCCTTGGTTGGGAAAGAAGCCAGGAGCTGAATCTTGGTTTGAACATAGGTTTGTTCAACAACAGAATCACTGCAGTAGCTGAAGTGTACAACCGCACAACCAAAGACTTGATTATGAGGCAATCCATTCCTACTACAAACGGCTTTAGCTCTGTTATCTCTAACGTGGGTAGGGTTTCGAATAAGGGGATTGAGTTGTTGTTGAACACTGTGAATATCCAAACAAAAGATTTTCAGTGGACAAGCTCTATCAACTTTACAAAAAACATAAACAAACTTGAGGAATTGGCCAACGGTGCCAAGTTTGGCTACAGTGGAAGCAATACAAGTCCTGAATCTATTCTTGCTGTAGGATATCCATTGAAGAGTTTCATGTATTTTCAGTCCAATGGCATTTGGCAGTTGAAAGACAGTGTAGCGGCCAAAACGTATGGAGCTGTTCCAGGTTCTGTGCGCATTGTTGACCAGAACAAAGATGGTAAGATCAGTGCAGGTGTGCTTGGTCAGGACGACAGGGTAATCTTGGGGTCACAATTGCCCAATTTCACCCTTGGTTTTACCAACAGGGTCAGCTATAAGAACTTTGACTTGGCTGTAATGATGTATTACAGAAATGGTACTATGTTCAGGAATGGTTTCTTGAGCAGCTATGTTTCAGACGCAGGTGGCGGTGCGCGCCTTAAATTGAATTACTGGACAAGGAACAATCCTTCCAATGAAATGTGGGGTATGGGTGTTGCTAAGACTTTTTCTGACGCACTCTACTATGAAGATGCAAGTTTCTTGAGGATCGCAGACATTACTGTAGGATACAATCTTTCAAAACAAAAGTTGCAAAAATTGGGTGTAGACAGGTTGAGGCTTTATGCTCAGATCATCAACCCTGCTTATTTTACCAAGTTCAACGGTGGAGATCCTGAATACAATGGCTCTGCCTATCAGGATGATTTCCCTTCAATTACCTGCAATTTTGGTTTAAACCTAAGCTTCTAAATCAATGTCTATCACTTTAAAAAAATTGAATTATGAAAATATTTAAACTGTTTCCTACCGCCGCGACATGTTTTTTGGTGGCAGGAATTTTCTTCACGGGTTGTAAAAAAACATTTCTTGATGAATATAACCCAGCCAGCAGGACAACCAATAACATGTACAAGGAGCCTGCCGGATATGATGGTTTGGTCAACTCTTGTTATCCGCTCTTGAGAAATATTACCCAATCAAGAAACCTCACGGTAAAAGGTACAGACATGATGTGTGCCGGTGGATGGAGTGGAATATTCTTTGGCCAGTCCAATCAGATAGGCAACGAATTGGATCAATATGATATCCGCCTCAATTCTACTACTGGTGCATTACAAGGATATTGGGATGACTTGTACAAGGAGATCAACAGGTGTAATGCTGCCGTTGACAGGGCTGATGGTGTAGTTGGCTTGGATCCTGCAAAGAAAAATGCTCGCGTTGGAGAAGCAAAGTTTTTGAGGGCCCTGAGCTATTTTTGGTTGGTACAACAATGGGGTGATGTTCCTATGCCACTGAAGGAATCCCTTTCTGGTAAATTAGAAGCAACTAAATCTGCCTCAAAAGATATATATACCCAGATCATTGCAGATTTGAACAGTGCCGTTTCAGCATTACCTGCTTCTCAAACCGATCAGGGCCGAGCTACACAGGGTGCTGCCAAGTTCCTTCTTGCAAAAGTATACCTGACCAGGGGATGGAACTACAATAATTCACTTGGTGGATCTTCAGCAGACTTCACAAGCGCTTTGGCACTGTGTGATGACCTGATTGCTTCAGGTCTTTATCCATTGGAGGCCAACTGGAATAACCTTTGGCCTATACATGATAAAAAAGTAACCAATGCACAGCCATCAATTGCTGCTGGTGTTGCTACAGCCAATGCAAGCAAAGAGGTTATTTTTGCGGTTCAATACGCCAATCCACAGTACTATTATGGTGATGGTAACAGCAATCCTGTCACAGGGTTGATTGGTAACAACATGCACAGTCAGTTTGGCCACGGCCCCAGCGGTGTTGCACAAGCGGGAGGAGCAACCATATTTTATTCAAAATTGCAGGGCGATCGCAACTATCCTACCTGGGCGGCATACCGCATGTTTGATCCAACCATGGATAGCAGGTATGAAGGAACATTCAATACTGTGTCTTATGCAACAGTGGCACAAACAATTAGTTTGAAGAATAATACTTTCTCTCAAAACCTGAGCATAACTTATGCAATCGGTGATACAACTGCCATTATTTTACCTTGGAACAGGCCTTTGCCTATAGCTGGACAGCGTGGTTTGAATTTTAATGGAGGTACAAAGAAATATGCTGTTGGTCATATTAGTGAAATTGTTGGATATGCTCCTCTGACTTCTACCACTGGGGTGGTTGATAATATGTTCTGGGCCAGCCCAATGTTTTGGAAATTTTTCCAGCCAAATGTTCCATACCAGGATGGTTGGTCAACCTTGAATGATCCAATTTTCCGTTCTGCAGAGCTTTATTTGATGGCTGCTGAAGCAATCGTTAAAGGAGCTACTGGTGCTAAATTGGGTACCGCTGATGTTTATTACAACAGGATATTGGATCGTGCTTTGGGCACTGCAAATGCAGGGAAAAATCCAAACCGAGCTCTTAATCCTGAAAAAGGCACCGACCCTATTACCAATGTAATGTCATACAGGGCTACTCCTGCCAACATCACTGTTGACATGATTCTAGATGAATCAGCAAGGGAGTTTTTAGGCGAAGGACAGCGTTGGTATGATTTAAAGAGGACTGGAACCTTGATTTCAAGAGGTGCCAAGTACAACCCTTGGATGGGATATGGCTTGTCAGGATCTCCAGTAATTGCTGCCAAACATTATCTAAGGCCGATCCCACAGAGTATGATTGATTTAACGCTTCCTAAAATTGATCAGAATCCTGGGTATTAATTGATTTTACGTTAAACATGAAAAGTATTTCTCAGGTTTCACACCCTGGGAAATACTTTTTTTTTATGGTGGCAGAGGTTGACGTTGATATAAAATGCTTACATATTAAAAAAAAGTTTAATAAAGTCAAAAAATTAATTTTTCGATTAAACGTTTTAGTTAAAAGAATGTATTAAATTTATCTGCCCAAAATGAAATGCAGGTTTCAATTTGGATATTTAACGATTATTAAACAAAAACTGCCATTATGAGAAAAGTACTTTTTCTTACTTCTCTATTGCTATGCCTGACCTCAGTGTCATGGGCGCAAACCAGAAAGCTTACCGGGCTTGTTGTTACAAGTGAAAACGGGGCTAATTTATCAGGTGCAAGTGTTACCATCAAAGGAACAACCCAAGGCGTTGTTACCAATGCTGATGGTAAATTTTCCATCGATGTACCTACCAAAGGGAACCCTGTTGTTGTGATAAACTCAGTAGGGTATACTTCTCAAGAAATCAGAATTACCAACCAAACGGATCTTTTTGTAAAATTAGTAGCGGACACCAAGGCATTGGAAGATGTAGTAGTTGTCGGTTATGGTTCAGTCAGAAAAAAAGACCTGACAGGAGCTGTAGGTTCTCTTGCTCCCCGTGATATTGTTAGGGCTAATCCCGCCAATGCTACTCAAGCACTTCAGGGTCAAGTTACTGGTGTGGTGATTACAAAAACAAGCAATAAACCCGGCCAAGGATTTTCAATTGATATCCGTGGTCAAAATACGATTACAGGTGCCACGGAGCCATTAGTGGTTATTGATGGTGTGATTGGCGCAAGATTGCGTGACATCAACCCTCAGGATATCCAATCCATTGACATCCTTAAAGATGCCTCTTCCACTGCCATTTATGGTGCAAGGGGTGCAAATGGTGTCATCATTGTCACTTCAAAAAAGGGAGTTGCTGGCAAACCTAAAGTTACATTTGATTCATACCTGGGGCAGAAGCAACCAGCACACTTGCCGCAATTGTTAGATGCCCAGCAGTTCTATAAGGCAACAGTTACGGATGTAGTACTCAATGGCGGTACGGCAAATACATTAACGGCAAGTGAGTTGAACATGGTCAACAGTGGAAAATCAACAGATTGGGTAAATCTTGTTGCGAAACCAAGTACAATGGCCAATTCCACGGTTGCTGTAACGGGGGGTAATGCAGGTACTACTTATCGTTTTTCAGGTGGATATATCCAGGAAGATGGTAATGTTGCATCAACTTCATTTAAGAAGTATACACTCAACGCAGCGGTTGACAGCAGGCTGAACAACTGGTTGCGAGTTGGGATTACTGCTTATATCAACTACAGCTCAAATCCTACAGGGTCATTGGAAATTCTTCGCTCTGCTTACAGAGCAAGACCAACGGGTGTTGTTTATTATAAAGACATCGTCAATCCTAGTGAAGGAAACGATTTGGCCATCGGTCCATGGAATGATCTTTCTATTTGGATGGGAATCAAAGACAATCAAGTGCCCAATCCTTTAATTGATGCAGACCCAAATATTTATCAGAATACAACCACCATTTCCAATCCAATGGGAAATGCATTCATTGAGTTGACTTTGTTGAAAGGACTTACTTTCAAATCATCCCTTTCGGCTTCATCCATTGATGAACGCAATGGTGAATTCAGGAATACACTTTCAAAGTCACAGTTGACCAACCCACCAAGGGCCAATTTTACCCAACGGAACTGGGGTACCTACACTATTGATAATCAGTTGTCATATAATGTCACCACAGGAAAGCATAAGCTGAGTGCAACTGCCCTTCAAAGTGCCTTCAAGAACAATGCAGAGAGCTACTCAATCGCTTCAATCAACCTGCCTTTCGGATCGCTTTGGTATAACCTTGGAACAGGAACAACGACAGCAACCAGTGGATTCTCAAGAAATTCTTTGGAGTCTTACATGGGAAGGGTTAATTACACCTTCAATGATAAATACCTTGTGACCTTGACTGGCCGTGCCGATGGAGCCTCACAGTTGGCTGCTGAAAACCGTTGGGCATTTTTCCCCTCCGGTGCTTTTGCATGGCAGGCAGGTGACGAGGATTTTATCAAGAACATGAATATTTTCTCAGACCTTAAGCTTCGTGTGAGTTATGGTGAAGTTGGAAATTCCAACGTTGCCGCATACAGTACCCAGTCTGGTTTGTTGACAACATCTTATAGTTTTGGTGCAACTGCTGTTAGTGCTTTTGCACCTGCTGCGATTGGTAACAAAGATTTGAAATGGGAGAGAAGCCAGGAATTGAATCTTGGTTTGAACATGGGATTCTTTGAAAACAGGATTTCTGCCACTGTAGAAGTGTACAAGAGAAATACCCGTGACCTGATTCTAAACCAGACATTGCCTACTTCAACAGGTTTTTCATCTGTTGTAACCAATGTCGGTAAGGTATCTAACAAGGGGCTGGAAATTATGTTGAATACAAGAAATGTTGAGACAAAGAATTTCTCTTGGAATACCAGTATTAATTTTTCAAAAAATATCAACAGGATCGAAGCACTTGCCAATGGTGTAACTTCTGTTATTGGAAGTGGCTTGTTTGTTGGCAAACCTGTGAGGTCTCATTTTGACTATCAATTTGCTGGAATCTGGCAGCTTGCTGACAGCGCAGCTGCAAAATCCTATGGACAGTTTCCTGGTTCTGTTAAGGTTACTGATACCAACAAGGATGGGGTGATTTCCAATTCAACAGGCAAGGATGACAGGATGTGGTTGGGTACTCAGCTTCCTAATTTCACCATGGGTATGACCAACAGGGTTAGCTACAAAAACTTTGATCTTTCCTTCCTGTTTTACTATAGAAACGGAACCATGTACAAGAATGGCATGTTGGATGGAACAATGGCTGATTACACAGGTGGCAGGTACAACAAGATTGTCATGAACTATTGGACCAAAAACAATCCAACCAATGAATTTTATGGTCCTGGTGTTGCACAGCCTTTCCGTGGTGCAAGAAGTTATGAAGACGCCAGTTTTGTAAGATTGTCTGATATTACTGTTGGATATAATGTTCCAAAAAGTGTTTTAGACAAAAGGAAAATTGAAAGAATGAGGATTTATATGCAGGTACTCAATCCTAACTATTGGACCAAATACAATGGAATGGATCCTGAATACAATTCAAATACCTATATTGACGATGTACCAAGCCTGACCTATGCTGTCGGTCTTAACATTGGTTTCTAAATATAAATCCTAAAAAAAAAATAGTCATGAAAAATAATAATTTGATACGCTATATTTTCTCATTTGTCCTTCTTGGATTGTTTGCAGGCGGATGTAAAAAGACATTCCTTGACGAGTTTAATCCAGCCAATCGTACCACTGATAATTTCTATACAACAGCTACAGGTTATGAAACCTTGGTTAATGCTTGTTACCCATTGTTGAGGGATATCTCCCAACAACGTATCCCCACCCTCAATGGTACTGATCTTTTTTCAGCAAATGGATGGGGAGGTACTTTGTTGTTTCCAACCTTGACCACCCAAGCAGGAAGTCCATATGATTCGTATGATATCAGTCTAAACTCATCTCTTGGCGAACTCCAATCGCTTTGGGACATGCTTTACAGAGAAATCAATAGGTGTAATGCTGCTGTTACACGTGCCACTGCTGTTACAGGGATGGTTGACTCTGTAAAAAACGTTAGAATTGGAGAAGCAAAATTCCTGCGTTCACTTTCATTTTTCTGGGCAGTTCAGCAATGGGGTGATGTTCCCATGCCACTTACTGAAACAACAACAGGAAGCCTCGAAGTAAAGAAGACTGCTGCCAAAGATATTTACACCCAAATCATTACAGACCTCAATGACGCTATAGGAAAACTGCCTACTACCCAAAAAGATGCTGGCAGGGTAACCAAAGGTGCTGCACAGTTCTTGCTTGCTCGTGTTTATCTAACCAGGGGTTGGAATTTCAACAATTCTCTGGGTGGAACAAGTGCAGACTTCACAAGCTCTCTGGTACTTAGTGACAATTTGATTGCCTCAGGTTTGTATCCATTGGAAGCCAACTGGAACAATCTTTGGCCCATTCATAACAAGAATCCTAAAAAAGAAACGGCTACAGCTGCAAGCTCTGTCGCTATCGCCAATGCCAGCAAGGAAGTTATTTTTGCAGTGCAATATGCGAATGGAACCGGTACTGCTTACAATGGTGATGCCAACTTGAGTACTGCCAATGGAACGATTGGGAATGACCTACATACCAGGTTTAGCGGTGGCCCCAATGGTGTAGCGCAAGAATCGCGGACTGCAACTTATAACAGGTTCCTCCCTGCTCACAATGTTACCTGGGGTGCATATAGGTTGTTTGATCCTCAAATGGATGTTCGATATGAGGGTACTTTCAACAGTGTAGTGTATGCAACCATCGCAGGTTCTGTTTCATTGTCTTCTAACAAGCCATATCCACAAGCATTGACGCAATCTTTTGCTATCAGTGATACCACAGCAATCGTTCTGCCTTGGAATGTATCTATGACCGATGTTACCCAGCTTGGTGTAAATATCCCAGGAGGAAAGAAAAAGTATGCAGTACAAAATGTAGTTGATCTTTTTTGGTTGGGTAAAATCACCTCACCAACTCAACAAATCAATGATGCAATGGGATGGGGTGGTCCTATGTTCTGGAAGTTCTGGCAGCCTGGAATCACCTATGGTGATGGATTTTCAACATTCAATGATCCGCTTTTCCGTTCTGCTGAATTGTATCTGATGGCAGCTGAGGCAATAGTTAAAGGGGCTTCAGGCGCTAGATTGGGTACAGCCGATGTTTATTATAACAGGGTTTTGGACAGGGCTTTGGGTATCAATTCAGGAAAATCGCCCAATCGTGCCACCAATCCAGGTAATGTACTGGATCCTTTGACCAATATTACCTCATACCGCGCAACTCCATCTAACATCAATATTGACATGATTTTGGATGAATATGGCCGTGAATTTCTTGGTGAGGGTAACGAGCGTTGGTACCAACTGAAGCGCACCGGAAAACTAATTGAGCGTGCAACAAAGTTCAACGGCTGGACAGCCTGGGGCCGTGCAGGTGTTTCGCAAATTGCTGTAAAGCACCTCTTGAGGCCAATTCCACAAGGAATGCTTGACAACTCTAGCCCAAGGATTGAACAGAATCCTGGCTATTAATTTTATCTATAGCAAAGAGTATTTACCATATAATCAATCATTTATATGGTAAATACTTTTTTTATGTCTGAAAGTTTTTGATAACATCTTCCTTAAGGGGAAACTAATATTGATTAAATGCGTTTCAAAGGTATCATTGCTTGTGCTTTTCTTTTTTTATTGAATTCATATTCTGCGCATTCGCAAACTGCAACAAAGAAAGTTGCAAAATCCGATTTGGTAGAGCCGTTGGTAGATGCTGCCAATTCAAGGTTTTTCTACTTCAGCTCAGCCTCCAGGCCGTTTGGCATGGTGAATTTGAGTCCAGACATGAACTTAAACGGAACTTGGAACACAGGGTATCGTTACAACGAAGACACCATCAAATGTTTCAGTCACATTCATTGCTGGGAACTTTCTGGTATTCCGGTATTGCCAACAACAGGTGAATTCAAAGGACATTTAGGTACTTCAGTTTATGGATCTACATATTCTCATAAAGATGAAATTGCCAAGCCAGGATACCATAAGGTGGTGTTAAAAGACTACGGCATTGCTGCTGAATTGACATCTACAACACGTGTAGGATTTCATCGGTATACCTATCCAAAGACGAATGAAGCGCATATTTTATTTGATTTTTCAACGATACTTGGTTCTTCCGAAACTCAATCAAGCAGTGTAAAGAAAATTAACAACAAGCAACTCGAAGGCCAAGTTACCATGGCTGGTGGTGTTAGGCGTCCAAAGCCCATCACCATCTTTTTTGTTGTTGAGTTTGATAAGTCTTTCGAATCATTTGGTGGTTGGAAAAACAAACAGATTATCCCAGTGAATGATATCGTAGAAGGCGAGAAGACCGGTGTTTATATCAATTTTAAGACAACTGGTGGAGAGAAGCGAATGATGAAAGTAGCCATTTCTTATGTAAGTGTGGAAGAGGCAAAAAATAATTTAGCGACCGAATTACCCCATTGGGATTTTGATCGTATCGTGAAAGAATCTGCTACAGAATGGAATGCTTGGTTGCAGAAAATAGAGGTTGAGGGTGGAACCCTTACAGAACAAAGGCGTTTTTATACAGACCTTTGGCATGCGCTTCAAGGCAGGAGAATTGTGAGTGATGCCAGCGGTGCATACATTGACAATACAGGAGCAATGCCTGTTGCAAGAAAGGTTCCAATGGGAGCAGACGGCAAACCGAAGTTCAAGATGTACAACTCAGATTCTTTCTGGGGTGCACAGTGGTCGCTCAACACTTTGTGGCACTTGGTATATCCTGAAGTAACAGAAGAATTTATCAACTGTATGCTGAAAATGTATGAAGATGGTGGTCTGATCCCACGTGGACCATCTGGAGGTAACTATACCTATGTTATGACAGGTGCACAAATGACGCCATTTATAACTAGCGCGTATTTAAAAGGCATACGCGGTTTCGATATTCAAAAGGCATACACAGGCTTGAGGAAGGATCATTTTCCAGGAGGCATGATGAGCAAGGCTGGATACGAACACACTACTTTCAAAGGTGGTGGTATCGAAGAATACATTGAAAAGGGATATGTACCTTACCCGCTTACAAGTATTAAATATGGTTTCCACCAAGATGGCGCAGCTCAAACATTAGAGTATTCTTACCAAGATTATGCAATGTCTCAATTGGCTAAGTCTTTGGGAAACAAGGAAGATGAAAAACTCTTTAGCAAGCGTGCCCTAAACTATAAAAACATTTACAACAAGGAAGCTGGATGGATGTGGGTGAAAGACCGACAAGGAAATTGGGCGCAACCAGTTGATGTCTTGCAATATGAGCATGGCTGGGTGGAAGGCAATGCTGCACAATATACCTGGTTTGTTCCCCATGATGTCAAGGGTTTGATCGGATTGATTGGTGGAAGGGAAGCCTTCACTGAAAAACTTGACGGCGTGTTTAAAAATGCAAGAGGCCATGGCTTTGTTTCTGGTAAATCAGAAAATGGTCCAGCCCGCGAAATGCAAAGAAGGGTTTATCTGAATTACGGTAACCAACCCTGTATGGAGACCCCGTTTCTTTTTAACTATGCCGGTAAGCCATGGTTGACGCAATATTGGACAAGGCAGCTTATTGATTCTGTTTATTCGGGCATTTCGCCTCAAAAGGGGTATAGTGGCGACGAAGACCAAGGATTGATGGGGTCATTGGCCGTGTTGCTTAAAATTGGCTTATTTTCAACCAATGGAGGCACATCAGAAAAACCATTTTATGAAATCAGCAGTCCCATTTTCAATAAAATCACCATAAAGCTGAACCCTAAATATTATCCAGGCAAGCAATTTGTGATTGAAGCATCGGGTAATTCATCCAAAAACATCTACATACAATCCGCCCTGTTAAATGGATCGTCAATAAATCAACCTTGGTTTTTTCATGATCAATTGATTAAAGGAGGAAAACTGACGTTGAATATGTCCAGTACACCAAATAAGAAATGGGGTGCCATGGAAACACAGGCTCCACCATCAATGAGTAATTGATTGATTCTAAGACAATTTTAAATTTTAGTATCTGGGTTTTTATAAAACAGAGGAATGACAAAAAGAATTTCAATCAAGGATATCGCCAAGGAACTTAATATTTCCATCACAACAGTTTCTTTTGTGATCAATGGCAAGAGTGAAGAAATGGGTATTAGTCAGGCTACTGCAAATAGGGTCAATGAATTGATCAAGGAATGGGGATTTAATCCGAACAGTGCAGCGCGGATGTTGCGAACAGGCAAATCAAAAACCATTGGATTGATTATTGAAGACATTGGAAACTATTTTTTTGGAAATATTGCAAAGATCATAGAAATCGAAGCTTCAAAGAAAGGATACAATGTGTTTTTTAGCAGCACAGACAACAGCGATACTAGGGCCAAGGATTTGATTAAAAAAATGAAAAACAGTTCTGTAGATGGGATGATCATAACACCTACCAAAGGACTTGTAGAAGAAATCAAGCTCTTGGAAAAACAAAATGTTCCATTTGTTTTGTTAGACAGGTTGATTCCGGATATTGAAGCGAACCATGTTATACTGAACAACTATAAAGGCGCCTTCGATTTGACGAATCACCTCATTAAAAATGGGTACCAGCAAATAGGTTTTATTTCCATTTTTAGTGACCTTTCCCAAATGGATGAACGTGAAAAAGGCTTCATGGACGCATTGGCCAAAGAAGGGAAAACAATCGAGGATGATGCGGTTTTGAAAGTACGATTTGATCAAATTGGGACAGAAATCGTTTTGGCTATGGAAAAATATTTGAAGAAAAATCCGCAACTAGATGCCTTGTTTTTTGCAACAAACTACCTCGGTGTTTATGGTCTCGAAGCATTGCAAAATGCCAACAAGAAAATCCCCAAAGACATTGCAGTGGTTAGCTTCGACGACAATGATCTTTTCAGGTTATACACACCATCAATTACTGTTGCCTCTCAGCCCATTCATGATATTGCTGTTGAAGCCATAAACCTGTTGTTGAACATCATCCATGATAGGGATAAGAAAAATAATCCTGAAGGAATCGTGTTGGAGCCGGAATTGATAGAAAGAAATTCATCACCTAAAAAAAAGGGGATGTTGTTGGTTGACTAGCATTGCAAAATCATGAAATTTGATTTTTCATCTCTAAAAAAAAGCATGTGAAAAAAATACTTGGGTTTGTTTTTATTCTAGGTGGAATGATTATTCTTTCCAGCAATCAAAAGGATAAATCGCTGCTTTTGCCTAAAGCGCAAAAGCGACCACCAAATATTTTATTTGCCATTGCAGACGATCAATCATTTGCGCATATATCTGCACTTGGGCAAGCTGTTTTCATAACACCCAATTTAGACAAAGTAGCTAAGCGAGGTGTTTTGTTTACCAATGCATTTGTGGCTGCACCGCAATGCAGTCCATCACGTGCCGCCATCCTCACCGGTAAAAACATTTGGCAGCTAGAAGAAGCAGGAACACATTCAAGTTATTTTCCGAAAAAGTTTCCTGTATTTACGAGTTCACTCGAAAATGCAGGTTATTTTACCGGTTACACAGGGAAAGCCTGGGATCCTGGAAATTACGAAGATGCCGGTTGGGTAAAAAACCCCGTTGGTTCAGAATACAACAAACGAATTTTTGATAGTGTGCCCACAAAGGGAATCGTAAACACCGACTATGCATCAAATTTCACAGATTTCCTGAAAGAGAAGCCGGCTGACAAACCTTTTTTCTTTTGGTTTGGATCCAAAGAGCCCCACAGGGTATTTGAAGCCGGTTCAGGGGCAAAGGCAGGATTAAAAGCAACTGATTCAACTGTTCCGAAGTTCTTGCCCAATGATGAACTGGTTAAAAACGACATGCTGGATTATGCGCTTGAAATAGGCTGGTTTGACAAGCAGTTAGGGGCCATGATGAAAATCCTGGAGGAGTGCGGTGAGTTGGAAAATACAATCATCATTGTAACGGCAGACAACGGGATGGCATTCCCTTATGCAAAAGCCAATTTGCAGGAATACGGCACACACGTGCCGCTGGTGATGTGTGGTCCTTCAATCCAGGGCGGTGCCCGCAAAGTACATGATTTAGTAGGGATGATAGACATCGCACCAACCATACTAGACCTAGCTGGTCTTAACCACTTCGCTGGAATAACCGGTAAAACGTTGAAACCCATTTTGACCTCAAAAAAATCTGGCATCGTTGATGAAACAAGGGCCTTCGTGCTAACGGGCAGGGAAAGGCATACCCATGCCAGGCCTGATAATGTGGGATACCCAGCAAGGGCCATTCGCACACAACAATATTTGTACATCAAAAATTATGCGCCAGATCGCTGGCCTGCTGGAGACCCAGCTCCTGCCTTACCCCGGCCAACATCCGGCAAATCTAAGGAGAAGGCCATAGAAGGGTACGAGGATATTGACAGTTCCCCTACTAAATTGTACATGATGAAAAATCAACAGTTATTCCCTACCTTGTTTGATCTTGGGTTTGCCAAAAGGGGTGAAGAACAACTTTTTGATGTTCAAAAGGATCCTTTTTGCTTGAATGATTTAGCCAGTGATAAAAGGCTGGGTAGGGTTAAGATGAAATTGAAAAAGCAACTAGAGGATCAGTTGCTCAAACAAGGAGATCCCCGTTCTTTGGGAAAAGGGGATGTGTTTGAAGGGTACCCAAGGTTCGGGTTGATGAAGGACTTCGACGGTTTCAAAGAGCGTGGGAAATACAATCCAGCATACATCCAAAAATAACCGATTAATAAAAAACTATTATGTTGAATTTAAACAAGGGATTTTCTAAGTTAATTATCGTTGTTTGTTTTATTTCAGTGGGCATACAATTGCATGCCCAGCGCAACCCAATTTTCAAGGCTGCTAATATTAAGTCGACCATGCTGAAGGTTGCAGGTTGGCAGTTCGTACATGCAAACGGAAAGCCAGAAAATACCTGGACCAACGCTGCGTTTTATACAGGTGTATTTGCCGCTTACGAAACAACAAAATCTGACTTGTTGTTGGATTCATTGAATGCCATCAGCAAGCGTAACAATTGGTTGCCGGGAAAGCGGTACGACCATGCAGATGATATTGCCATAACACAGACTTACATTGATTTGTATCGAATCAACAAGGACGAATTGATGTTAAAAGCAAGCATCGATTCCATCAAAAAAATGTCATTGGTTCCTGGTGGTGAAATCATGCGTCATGGCATCAATTGGTGGTGGTGCGATGCCTTGTTTATGGCACCTCCTACTTTGGCAAAGTTGTCTAAGACGTTTAATGATCCTTCTTACTTGGTATTGTCAGACACCCTTTTCATGCAATGCTATCGGTTGCTGTATAATAAAGAAGAAAAATTATTTGCAAGAGATGCCTCTTATCTGCAAGATGCAAACGGAAATGGGAAAAAAGAGGCCAACGGAAAAAAAGTTTTTTGGTCACGCGGAAATGGTTGGGTGATGGCCGGACTGGTAAGGTTGTTACAAGAAATGCCAGCTGATTATCCGACAAGAAATTTCTATGAATCACTTTTCAAAGAGATGTCTGAACGATTGGTATCCTTGCAACAAGAAGATGGATTGTGGAGAACAAGTTTGTTAGATCCAGCAGCTTACGCAGGTGGAGAAGGCAGTGGTACAGGGTTCAATTGTTATGCATTGGCATGGGGAATCAACAACAAAATATTGGATAAAAAGAAATTCTTGCCTGCTGTGCAATCGGCTTGGGTGGGATTGAATACATTGTTGACATCAGAAGGGAAAGTAGGCTGGGTTCAGCCAATAGGTGCAGATCCAAAAAGAAACTTCAATTCAGAAAGTTGGGAGTCGTATGGTGCAGGTGCATTTTTGTTGGCAGGGTCGGAAGTCATCAAGTTGAAAAAATAGGTAAATGAAAATCAGCAAATTGATCAGATCTACTTATCTCAACCTCAATAGAAAAGTTACCTTGATGTTAGGGTTGGGCATTACATTAGGAGCAACTTTTTTCATTTTCTCATCAACCAAAAATATCCTGATAGACTCAAGGCCTAATATCATTTACATCATGGCCGATGACATGGGGTATTCTGATTTAGGGTGTTATGGAGGTGAGGTAAGAACTCCAAACATCGATCTACTTGCCGCCAATGGCATCAAACTAAAAAAATTCTACAACAACTCAAGATGTTGTCCAACGCGTGCTTCTTTATTAACCGGGCAGTATCCACACACGGTAGGCATGGGTGGTATGGTTGGACCAACCCAAGCCCCTATGGTAAAAGGACCTTATCAGGGATTCCTGAATGATAGTTTCCCAACCATTGCGGAGGAGTTGAAAAAAGTGGGATACAATACCTATATGTCAGGCAAATGGCATGTGGGAGAACGACCTGAACATTGGCCTTTGAAGCGTGGATTCGATCATTATTACGGATTGATTTCAGGGGCTTCTAGTTTCTTTGAAATAACGCCTGCTGAAAGGGACAAGCGGAGATTTGTGTTGGATGATACCGATTATGAAATTCCGAAGGAAGGGCATTACATGACAGATGCATTTACAGATCATGCTTTGGGGTATTTGGACCAACAAAAAAAGGACCACAATGGCAAACCGTTTTTCTTGTATTTGGCCTATACTGCTCCCCATTTTCCGTTGCATGCTTTGGAAGCAGACATTGCCAAGTATGAAGCGTTGTACATGCAAGGATGGGATATAACCAGGGAAAAGCGTTATGAGAAAATGAAGAAACTTGGGTTGGTGGATCAGCGTTATACACTTTCTGAAAGGCCTGATGTGATACCCGCTTGGGAGAATGCAACGGAAAAGAAAGTATGGGCGAGAAAGATGGCTGTGTATGCTGCGATGATTGACAGGATGGATCAGAACATCGGCAGGCTTGTTAATAAGTTGAAAGCCAATGGTCAATATGAAAACACGATGATTGTGTTTATATCAGACAATGGTGCTTGTGCGGAAAGCGTGAATACCAAGTTGTTGAATGATCCAGAAAAGAAGATAGGAGAACGTGGTTCTTATCAGATATATGGAGAGAGTTGGGCCAATGCATCCAACACACCATTCAAAAAGTACAAGCATTATATGCACGAAGGTGGTATCGTAACGCCATGTATAATACAATGGCCTGCAAAAATAAAACCCACAAAAGGTTATAGCGATGGAATCGGACATGTAGTTGATTTGATGCCTACGGCACTTGAATTATCAGGAGCTACATCCCCCAATTTAGCCGGAAAAAGTTTGTCGTATTTGTGGAACAAACAGAAAGCACCTGAGCGAACCTATTGCTGGGAGCATGAAGGAAATCAGGCCATCAGAAAAGGTGATTGGAAGTTGGTGAAAGAATTTCAGGATAATTATTGGTCGCTCTACAACTTGGCAGTAGACCCAACAGAAGCGAATGATTTATCTGGCGTAGAGGCGACAAGAACAAAAGCCATGATGGCAGAATATGCTGTTTGGTTTGCAAAGGTTGGTGCTCGTCCGTATAAAAAAAATGTGGGGAAAGCAGAGTAATAGTTGATAAAAAACAGCGTTGAGCATAGCGAACCTAACTCACCCTATCTAAAAAAATAAAATGAAATCAGTCTCATTGGTTGTTGTTTTTGTGTTGTTGAACGTTTTGAGTTTTTCTCAAATGAAAGACCAAAACATCAAGAACTATGGGGCTGTAGCAGATGGAATCACAGACAATGCTGCTGCGATTCAACAAGCCATTGACAAGGTATCTACCAAAGGAGGTGGACGCGTAATTGTACCTCCAGGCAATTACATGACAGGAGCCATTTTTTTGAAGTCAGGGGTAGATCTACACATCCAATTAGGCGCAACATTGCTTGGTCCAACCACAACCGAAGGTTATCTCAAATCAAAATCAAGGCCCTCAATACTATCAGCGAAGGATCAGCATGACATTGCAGTAAGTGGAGCAGGTATTGTAGACGGACAGGCACAGGAGTTGATGCTCGATATTTTTAAAAAGTTGCGTAGTGGAGAATTGAAAGAAGATTCAATTTGGTTGGTAAAAAGACCAGGAGTAGGGAGGTCCAATAACATCAATTTTGTAGGATGTAAGAATGTAAAAGTCACTGGGATTACCTTAAAGAATTCATCAGATTGGGTGCAGGATTATAGACAATGCGACAATGTGATCATTGACAGAATCAAGGTGCAGAGTACCGCGTATTGGAACAATGATGGACTTGATATTACAGACAGTAAAAATGTTAGGATAACGAATTGTTTTATTAACTCATCAGATGATGCCATTTGTTTGAAATCGGAAAATCCGAATTTCTTGTGTGAAAATATTTACATCGATAGTTGCACCGTTCGCTCAAGTGCCAACGGATTTAAGTTGGGAACAGCAGGGGTGGGGGGATTCAAAAATATTGTTGTAAGAAATTTAATTGTATTTGATACGTATCGATCAGCCATTGCATTGGAATCTGTTGATGGAGGAATTTTAGAGAATATTGACATACGAAATGTTGTAGCAACGAATACAGGAAATGCAATCTTTATCAGGCGAGGGCATCGCAATGTAAATGGAAAGGTTGGCACGTTGAAAAATGTGTATATCAGCAATGTAAAAGCAGACATACCCTTGTTAAAGCCGGATCAGGGATATCCAATTGAGGGACCTCCAGATCATTTGACTCCGGGGTTTGATAAAATGCCAAGACGGCCATCTAGTTATCATATTTATGGACATCCATTCTTACCCTATAACCTAATACCATCCTCGATTGTAGGCATTCCAGGTTATCCGGTTGAGAACGTGACCTTGGAAAATATTGACATAACTTATGGTGGCAGGTCCGATAAAAATATTGCATTTATTTCACCAGAAAATATTACTAAAATACCAGAAAACAAGGATCGGTATCCTGAGTTTTCGATGTGGGGAGAGTTGCCGTCATGGGGATTTTACATGAGACATGCCCAGGGCATCAGCATGAAAAATGTAACCTTAAAATTTCGTGAAGATGATTTTAGGCCAGCGGTCGTTATGGATGATGTGAGTTCATCTACCTTATCTGACATTAACATCCCCTCTGTGAAGGAAATGCCGATGTTCCACTTGAACAATACAAAGGATGTAAAATTGTTGCAATTGAAGATTCCTGTCAGTGAAGAAAAGGCTGTGGTCAAAACAAATTACAATTAAAATGATGGTTTGAAATTATCAATCAAAAAATATCGATTTGCTTTTCTTGGTTGCATCATTTTTTTGATTGCAGCAAAAGGATTTACACAAGAGATTCCTGATTTCAGGAATGAAAAATTGACAGAATCAACAAGAATCAATGATCTTATCAATCGACTCACTGTAGAAGAAAAAATCGGATTGTTGGTAGCCAGTTCACCAGGGATTCCACGACTTGACATAGAAAAATATTATCATGGCAATGAAGCATTGCATGGTGTAGTAAGGCCAGGCAATTTTACTGTCTTCCCCCAGGCTATTGGATTGGCGAGTATGTGGGATGCCCCATTGTTGCATCAAATTGCAACAGCGATTTCAGATGAAGCCAGGGCAAGGTGGAATCAATTAGACGGAGGGAAAAAACAATTGTTGAAGTTTAATGACCTGCTTACGTTTTGGTCGCCTGTAGTCAACATGGCCCGCGACCCGCGTTGGGGGCGCACACAGGAGAGCTATGGCGAAGATCCTTTTTTAACAGGATTGCTCGGAGTACAGTTTGTAAAAGGCTTGCAAGGAAACGATCCACGGTATTTGAAAACCGTCGCCACCCCAAAACATTTTGCTGTGTATAGTCAGGAAACAAACAGGTTTTTCAACAACGCTATTGTTCCCATGCGCGCGTTGAGAGAGTATTATTTACCAGCATTTGAAGCCTGTGTGGTAGAAGGAAAAGCTGCTTCCATCATGACATCATACAACGCTGTGAATGGCATTCCTGCGGGCGCCAATAAATTTCTGATTGATGAAGTGTTGCGAAAAGAGTGGGGTTTTCAAGGCTATGTGGTATCAGATTGCGGTGGACCAAATCATCTCTTGGATGCGCATCATTATGTGAATTCCAAAGAGGCTGCAGCAGCTGTTTCCATAAAGGCAGGATTGGATTTGGAATGTGGCGATGATATATTCATGCAGCCACTGTTCAATGCGGTTAAGTCGGGCGAGGTGAAGATGGCAGAAATAGACACGGCTGTATATCGGGTGTTGAGGGCAAGGATGCAATTGGGTTTGTTTGATGATCCTTCAAAGAATCCATACAACAAGATTTCAGCGGACGTTATAGGATCGAAAAAACATCAAGACTTGGCCTTGCAGGCAGCAAGGGAAAGCATGGTGTTGTTGAAAAATGAACATCATTTTCTTCCCCTCAATAAAAAGAAAATAAAAACGATTGCAGTTGTAGGCATCAATGCAAACAATACGGAATTTGGTTCATACAGTGGAAACTCAGCAGGGACGGCTGTTTCCATCTTGGCGGGGATAAGAAATAAGGTAGGCAACGATGTTCAGGTTCTGCACGTGCCATGGAAAGGCGTGAATGGTTTGGAAGCTTATGAATTGATCGGAAAAGAATTTTTTCCGGGTGGATTGAAAGCTGAATATTTCACCAACATGGAGCTTCGGGGAGATGCAATAACTAGAATGGAGGAGAACATTGATTTTGATCCAGCCAATCATCCGCCGGATGCATTTGTACCGAGAACACCACTTTCGGTGAGGTGGACAGGCAAAATTAAAACAACGTTGACAGGCAACTATAGTTTGGGTTATTTGGCACATGATGGAGCTCGGTTGTACATCAACGGAAAAAAAATCATTGATTCTTGGAGAAGGAAATTTTTACAAACAACCACTGCGGATTATTATTTTGAAGCAGGAAAAGAATACGATATAACAGTTGAATATTTCAGTTATCGAAGAGAATCTGCAGCAAAGCTTTATTGGAAATCGCCCAACAGCAAAAAAGGAATCAAGGACTTATTTACTGAGGCTACAGACGCAGTAACGAAAGCCGATGTTGTTGTAGCCGTTCTAGGGATAAATAAAAACTTTGACCAAGAAGGCGGGGATCGTCAGGACATCAAATTATCCATCGACCAAGAAATTTTCATCCAGGAAATGTTCAGGGCAAATCCAAAGACAGTCGTGGTGCTTGAAGCCGGGAATTCAATGTCGATTGACTGGATCAATAAGAATATCCCTGCGATTGTCAACGCTTGGTACCCTGGAGAGCAGGGAGGAAATGCAGTGGCAGATGTGTTGTTCGGTGATTACAACCCGGCGGGCAGGTTGCCCATCACTTATTACAACCATGTTGGAGAGTTGCCAGCGATGAATGATTATGATGTTAGCAAAGGCAGAACCTATCAATATTTTCAAGGAAAGCCACTTTATGCATTTGGGTATGGACTCAGTTACAGCAGCTTTCTGTACAGCAACCTTGATGTGCAACAAAACGATTCAACGATGAACGTAAGATTCACCATAAAAAATACAGGAAAGGTTGACGGTGATGAAGTGGCCCAGGTATATGTGAAGTTACCTGAAAGAAATATTTCGTTGCCGGTAAAGGAACTAAAAGGTTTTAACCGTCTAAGTTTTAACTTTGGAGAGCAGAGAATTGTGTCGATTGAAATTGATAAATCGCGTTTGCGGTATTGGGATGAAACAAGCGCAAGTTTTGTTCATCCCACAGGTGAATATGAAGTGATGGTAGGGGCTTCATCGGATGATATACGATTGACTAAAAAAGTTATTTTAAAGTAAAACATATTTTGAAAATTAATTTGATGGTATGAAAAAATCAAGGTTGCTGTTTTTGTTTTTTTCTTTGATGATACTGATCATCGCTGCTGCGTTTGTTCAAGTGAGCAAAAAGAATGTTGTAAATGAAAAAAAGCCCAACATCATTTTGATTTTGGCCGACGACATTGGTTTTGAAACCATCAGTGCATATGGAAGCACGAGCTATAAAACCCCACGAATCGACAACATGGCCAAGGGTGGTGTGTTGTTTCAGAACTGTTATGCGCAGCCATTGTGTTCGCCATCGCGTGTGCAGATCATGACGGGAAAATCAAATTTCAGGAATTACGAGCGATGGGGTTATCTCAACCAGAACGAAACCAATTTCGCACATATTTTAAAATCACAAGGATATGCCACCTGCATCACAGGGAAGTGGCAGTTGGGAGGAGATGAATTTACCCCATACAAGGCAGGGTTTGACGAATACTTGTTGTGGAACATCATGGACACCAGTTCAACCTACAATGAGCGTTACAAAGATCCTCGTTTGTTGGAGAATGGGGTGAGAAAAAAATATTCAAAAGGAGAGTACGGACCAGATCTTTTTGTGAATTACATCAAGGATTTCATGTCCAGAAAAAAGAATGTTCCCTTTTTGGTATACTATCCCATGGTGCTTTCGCATAAGCCGTTTGTGCCAACTCCGAGTAACGGGAAGGTCTACGACAACTTCAAGGTTGTACCCAAAGGCGAACCTGGAGGGTCTTCAGCAGACAATTCCTTTTTTAAGGATCAGATGGCATACCTCGATAAAAATGTTGGAGAGATACTCGATAAGGTGAATGAATTGGGGCTGAGTGAAAACACCCTTATTTTGTTTACAGGAGATAATGGAACGGGAGTGGGCATCAACTCAACCATGAAAGACGGCAGGAAAATTCCTGGGATGAAAGGGGCTACAACCGAATATGGCATTCATGTTCCGATGGTGGCTTATTGGAAGGGGAAAATTAAGCCCGGACAGATATACGACAAGTTGGTGGATTTTACGGATTTTCTTCCAACCATCGCAGATGCTGCCAATATTAACATGCCCAAGAGTTTTGTTACGGATGGAAGGAGTTTTCTGCCATTGGTGACAGGACAAAAATATGAAGCTAGGGATTGGCTGTTTTCTCATTACGATCCACAAAAAGGAGAATTTAAAAAAGCCCGTTTTGTACACAACAGAGAATGGAAATTATATGAAACAGGTGAAATCTACAACGTGGCCAAAGATCCAGAGGAAAAAAATGTGCTTGCAGCAAGCAGTTTGACACCAGATCAACAAAAGTTAATGGCCACATTTAAGGAGGTTTTTTTGACCATGGTAAAAGTGGAAGTCATCAAAACACCCAAGGTTAAAAAGAAGAAAGCCGACGATGATGATGAAGGTTAATATCAATTCAAAAAATCCTTGACTGGTATGAATTTGAAAAGAAGAAATTTTATTGGATCAACTGGAATAATCCTTTTAGCAGGAGTCACTGGAGATGGGTGGAGCCAGATTTTAAGTGAAAAGGGGAGTCATGTTACTTCTGTAACACTTTATTTGGTAAATGTTACGAAAGCCAGAAATTTCAGCCATTCTACCTGGGAAAATCGGCAGCATGTTTTTATCTCACTCAAATCGGGTGGTTTCACAGGATGGGCTGAAGCATTGGCCAACAAGAATGACCTAGAATTTGACATCAAGAAGTGGGGAGGTTTTTTCAATGAAATCAAAGGCCTTACAGTTGACAAGGCGATAGATTATTGCAGTGAACAGTTTATGAACAACAGGTGGCAGCATAAAATGAGTGAACCTGCATTGATGGCATTGTATGATCTAAAGGGCAGGCTACAAAATAAACCAAGTATTGAACTTTTTGGTCTTGATAACATGGCCCCGGTCCCTGGGTTGTTTTGCATTCTTGAAAAGGATGTCAAACAAGCCCTGATTCAGGCAGAAATTGCCAAGCAACAGAACCTAACAAGTCATGTCAAGGTGAAACTCTTTGGCAACAGAGAAGTTGACCTAGACCTTATCATTTCTTTGCGAAAGTCTTTTGGTCCTACTACCTATCTCATTGCAGATGCCAATAGGGGATATAAAGAGTGGAAAAGCATTGATGAGTTGGCTGGCATTATGAAAGAATTAAATCTTGCAGGTATGGATGCCATTGAAGATCCTGCTACATTGACAACGGAACAATGGATTGAATTGCAAACCAAGGTAGGTGGTCTTGCTTTGATTCCAGATTACCCCATGAGGCCGGCCTACAAGGCGCTGAAGGAATTTACACCCGCTATGGGAAAGATTTTTAATATTCACCCAGATACCATGGGAACTTTCCTTGAAACAATCTCTTTAGGAAAGACCATCAAGGAAAATGACAAAAAACTGATGATAGGTGACAGCAGTTTTGTAGGGCCTGCTTGTACCTTCTGGCAGCAATTGGCGATAGGACTAGGGGCATCTTGGGTTGAAGCATTGGAAAAGCCCCAGGAGTCAGATGTTTTTCAGCAATGCGTTAAAAGGAAATCCACCATATTGAACAGTCTGGGGAAAGTTGAAATAAAAAAAATGTATCCTGGTTTCGGTTTAGAAATGGATGAAGCCAAGTTGGAAAAAATGGCGGGTAAAACCGTGCATCTTTATTAATCGAGTTAATTACAATTGAAATAGATTAAAATTAAAAGTTAAAAATAACACATGAAAAGAGGCGATTTTTTAAAAACAACAGGGATTGCATTGGCCGGTGTGGCGGGCGTAAGCATCCTTCCATCTTCTGTATTTGGAAAGAAGTTTGGGCAAATAGCTCCAAGCGACAAAGTGAATCTAGCGTGCATAGGCATTGGAAATCGTGGTGCTGATATCATCAAGAAATTGCACGGAACAGGATTGGCAAATATCGTGGCCTTGTGTGATGTGGAGATGGGCGCTCCTAATACGTTGGCAATCATGAAAATGTTTCCGAATGTTCCAAGGTTTCAGGATTTCAGGGAGATGTTCGACAAGATGGGGAATCAGTTTGATGCCATTACTGCTGGCGTGCCAGACTTTTCACATTTCCCCATCACCATGTTGGCGATGTCTGAAGGAAAGCACGTGTATGTTGAAAAGCCGATGGCTCATACATTTCATGAAGTTGAACTCATGATGGCTGCTGAAAAAAAATACAAAGTGGCTTGTCAGATGGGAAACCAAGGTCATTCTGAAGAGAACTATTTTCAATTCAAGGCGTGGACAGAAGCGGGCATCATCAAGGATGTAACTGCTATCACGGCCTTTATGAACAATGGCAGAAGGTGGCATGGCATGAAGGTATCGGATTTTCTTCCAGAGCAACCCATTCCAGAAACGATGGATTGGGACGAATGGCTATCCACTGCTCAGTTCAAAAGTTTCAACAAAGGATACATCAACGGAGATTGGAGATCGTGGTTTGAATTTGGAAATGGCGCTTTAGGAGATTGGGGAGCGCACATCATTGATACCGCGCATCAATTTTTACACCTAGGTTTACCAACTGAAGTTGATCCAATTTACATGGAAGGCCACAGTCCATTGATTTTTCCACAGGGATCAACTTTGTTGTTCAAATTCCCTAAGAGAAAAAACATGCCAGCGCTCGACTTAACCTGGTATGACGGTTTCAACAACCAGCCCAAGCTTCCTGAAGGATATGGAGAGCCTGTTAGGGCAAAAGACATCCCACCACCAACATCTGGCAACATCAATTCAAAACGTTATCCCGGTAAAATAATTTATTCAAAGGAATTAATATTCAAAGGCGGTTCGCACAGTGCTCCGTTGTCAATCATCCCAGAAGCTAAGGCAAAGGACATGGCATCGATGTTGCCTTATGTTCCAGAAACCCCATCAACTCATTTCGCCAATTTCTTGAAAGCATGCAAGGGTGAGGAAAAATGCAGGTCATCTTTCGAGATTGCTGGTCCGTTGTGTCAGGTGATGGCGTTGGGTGTATTGGCTCAGCGGTTGAACACAAAGTTGATATTTGACAGCAAGAAAAATAAAATCACCAACAGCAAAATTGGCAATGAATTGTTGGTAGGTCCACCTCCAAGAAAGGGTTGGGAGCAGTACTACAAAATGTGATAGTTTTTAGTTTAAAGTTTAATATTTAAAGTTTAATTAGATGGAGAATAATTCACGCAGGATTTTTTTAAGGCAAACGGCTGCTTTGGGACTGGGTTCCATTGTACTGCCAAGTTTCATGAGCAAGCCGCCGAGCAATCGACTGAACATCGCTGTTATAGGGGTAGGCGGTCGAGGAAGGGCAAGCTGGACCAAGGTTCCAAGGGAGAGTATCGTGGCCATGTGTGATGTAGATGATCGGATGTCTGCCGAGGCGTTTAAGGAATGTCCACAGGCAAAAAAATACAAGGATTTTAGGGTGATGTTTGATGAGATGTCAAAAGACATTGATGCCGTTATTGTTGCAACGCCGGACCATACCCATTTTGCAGCGGCGATGGCGGCGATGGAGCTAGGAAAACATGTGTTTGTGGAAAAGCCATTGACGCACAATATTTGGCAATCGCGCACCCTAAAAAAAGCCGCCAAGTATTACAAAGTGGTTTCTCAGATGGGAAACCAAGGTCATACAACCCATGGCATCAGGCAGATTAAGGAGTGGTATGATGCTGGTGTACTTGGACAGGTGAAAGAGGTCATTCGTTGGTCAGAAGGCTTGCAGAGTGATTTTAAATCCAATCATTATTTTGGGATGCCGTCAAGTTTCCCCCCAGCCGTGGAAGAAATACCCGCTGGATTTGATTGGGATTTATGGCAAGGATCAGCTGCAGAACGGCCTTTTAGCAATTACTATGCGCCAAGGCGTTGGAGGGGTTTTTTTGATTATGGCAGTGGAAAGTTGGGCGATTGGGCTTGTCATACCCTCGATGCACCATTTTGGGCTTTAGATTTAGGTATGCCACATTCTGTAGAAGCTGAGTTGTTGAATCCAATTGCTGACCACAGCTTTGTTTCGGATGAGTCTACAGTAACTTGGAATTTTAAAGCCAGGGGTAAAAAAGCGCCTGTTACGATGAAGTGGTTAGAAGGAGGAAAGAAGCCAGCTGTTCATCCCGAATGGGGCATTGCTGAATTGCCAGAAAGTGGCATGATCATGATTGGTGAAAAAAAGACCCTGATCACGAATGGTCGCCCTAATACTCCCAAATTACTTGTTCCGGATGAAGAATGGAAGGAGTTTTTGAAGAATCCTCCCCCACAGACGATTCAGCGGATTGAAAATGAAAATCCGATAAAAGAGTGGTTGGAAGCCATAAGAAACAATACCCAGCCAGGTTCAAGTTTCGAATACGCTTCTGACTTAACTGAGATGATACAAGTGGGGGTGCTGGCGCAGCGATTCGGTGGGAAGTTTGATTATGACAGCAAGAAAATGAAGGCAATAGGAAGGCCTGAATTGGATCAATACATCAAAGAGCCTGTTCGTAAAGGTTGGTCTTATGGGGAAAATCTTTGGAAATAAATATCAAGAAATGAAAAATATCATCACAATCAGTTTGCTTTTGATGTCAGTCATGGGCTTCTCCCAAACCAAAATAACAGCAGTAAAAGTTGGCGATCGCATTGATGTAACCATCAATAAATTCTTTTTTACCAGCTACCTCTTTGCAAAGAATGAAAAGTATCCATTTTTTTATCCGGTAAACGGTCCATCTGGTGCCGGCGTAACCTCCATGCGTAACGGGATCTGGCCCCATCATAGCTCTCTGTTCTTTGGAAGTGATGATGTGAATGGCGGAAACTATTGGAACAAGGCATTAAGCGGCGGACAAATTGTTTCCTTGAGAGAAGAAATTGTTGAAAACATTGGACCAAGGTTGGTCATTGAAAATGATTGTATTTGGAAGCGTCCGGATGCCCCAGCGCCCATTCAAGATTTTAGAAAAATTACCATCACAGCACCATCAAAAGACATGTTTCAGATCGATTTTGAGGTGACCATGGAAATGTTGACCGATGTATCAATTGCAAAAACGAATCATTCCCTGTTTTCAGGGCGGATGGATCCATCATTGTCGGTCGACTTTGGCGGAACCATGATCGATGCCGATGGAGCACAGGGTGAAAAAGGAACCTATGGCAAGCCATCACCTTGGATCGATTGTTATGGAAAAAGAGGCGATAAGATAGAAGGGATGGCAATCATGCAGCATCCTTCAAACAACTGGTATCCAGCACCATGGTTTACACGCGACTATGGATTTTTTTCTCCAACGCCGTTGAATTGGCCCAAAGACGATAAGGCTACTGTCTTTAAAAAAGGAGAAAAAATACATTTAAAGTATAGGGTGCTGGTGCATGCAGGAACACATGAGACTGCTGATATTGCAGGCCAGTTTAAGAAATTTGAAACTGAAAAAAATTAACCAAAAACATCAAACTTTATTCCGATGAAACGTAGAAAATTTTTGCAAGATTCATTGACGGTAGGTGCTGGAGCCATTGTGCTTCCTACCATCGTGCCATCTTCGGTTTTTGGGAAAAATGCACCCAGCAACAAGATTAATATTGCGCAGATAGGATGTGGACGAATTGGCAGAAAACACGACATGCCGTTTACCATCAAGCATGACCTGGCCAATGTTGTGGCAGTATGCGATGTGGATAAGAACAGGTTGACGGATGCTAAAAAGAGGGTGATTGATTTATATAAAAAGAAAACGGGTCAGGAAAATTATGTAGATCCAAAGATGTATGCTGATTATCGGGAAGTGTTGATGAACAAGGATGTAGATGCTGTTGTCATCAGCACACCCGATCATTGGCATGCACAAATAGCTGCCGAGGCAGCGTTGGCGGGTAAGCATGTATATGTTCAAAAGCCCACATCGCTGACTGTTGAGGAAGGAAGGATGTTGAGCAATGTTGTCAAGAAAACGAATATCATCATGCAAGTGGGAACGCAGCAGCGGTCATATTCACAATTTAGGGTGGCCGCAGAGCTCGTAAGAAATGGCAGAATAGGAAAATTGCATACGGTGAAAATTGGGTTAACGACAGATCCTGCTGGTCCGGTTGGACTCGTAACCCCACCTCCAGCTAACTTAGATTATGAAAAATGGTTGGGATCAACCCCTTATATGCCCTATACCGAAATGGCGGTGCATCCCCAGAAGGGATATGAAAGGCCAGGATGGATGAGAATAGAGCAGTTTGGCTCTGGGATGATTACAGGCTGGGGACAGCACCATTATGATTCGGCGGCATGGGGAATGGACACAGAATTAACGGGTCCTATTTCAGTTCAGGCATTGGCAGAATTTCCAAAGTCGGGCACTTGGAATGTTCATGGCGATTTCATGGCAAAAGCAGAATACGCCAATGGGCTGACCATGTATACCAGCAATATCTATCCCAATGGCATCCGTTATGAAGGCAGCGAAGGGTGGATTTTTGTGTCACGCGGCAATGAAAAAGTAACCGACAGTGATCCTGTTCCAGATGATCCGAATGCAAAATCACTTGATGCCAGTGATCCTAAAATTTTAAGTTCTATCATCGGCGAAAATGAAATCCATTTGTATAAAAGTGAAGAGCAGCACCTGAACTGGTTGGAATGCATCAAGAGCGGGAAACAGCCCATATCACCCATTGAAATTGGGCACAGGGCTTGCACCATTTGCCTCATAACCCATATTGCGATGAAGGTTCCCGGGGTTTTGAAATGGGATCCAATAAAAGAGCGTTTCTTAAACAGTGATGTGGCCAACAAGATGTTAAGCAGGCCTCAGCGGTTTCCATACGGCATTAATAACGCATCAAAAAAATAGTATATATATACCGCATAGAATGACTAGAAATAAAAAAAGATATCAGCATTCTATTCTGAATATCAATCGAAGAATTTTATTTGTATCTGTTTTCTCTTTGATGATTTTTAAAATCAATGTGGGTTTTTCTCAGGATTGGAAACCTGTTGAAGGGCAACTCATGACTACATGGGGTTCTTCTGTGACACCTGACAATGTGTTACAAGAATATCCAAGACCACAGATGGTCAGAAAGAATTGGATAAACCTCAATGGGTTGTGGGATTTCTCCATTTCAAACAATGGCAGCAAGGATTCAATGACTTTGAGTCGAAAAATATTGGTCCCATTCTGTGTTGAATCAGCGCTTTCTGGAATCAAGGAGACCGTTAGGCCATCCCAACAAATGATCTACAGAAAATACATCTCTATTCCAGATACTTGGATTGGGAAAAAAATTCTATTGCATTTTGATGCCGTCGATGATTATACAAAATTGTGGATCGATGGTAATTTTGTGGGTGATCATAAAGGAGGTTATGATGCTTTTCAATTTGATATTGCCCCTTTTTTACAGTCAGGCAAAAAGCATGAAATAAAACTGGTAGTCACCGATTCAACCGATACCGGAAATCAGCCTGCAGGCAAACAAGTATTGCCCGAACGTTTGAACAAGGTAAAGTATACCGCCACAAGTGGTATATGGCAAACAGTTTGGATGGAGCCTGTAGCAAATTCATATATCAAAAACATAAAAATTACACCTCAATTTAATCTATCAACTTGTCATGTAGAAGTTGCCTTGGAAAATCATATAAAAGGGACGGAGATAAAAATCCAGGCATTTGACAATGGCAAGGAAGTTGCATCGGTTATCGCTGATCCAACAAATAAAATCCAATTGAAAATAAAAAATGCCAAGCCATGGTCGCCTGATTCTCCATTTCTTTATGATCTCAAATTGACACTTGTAAAGGATGGTAATAAACTAGATGAGGTTACCAGTTATTTTGGTATGCGCAATATTTCCATGGCAAGGGATCAATCAGGTTTCATGCGAATTTTTCTCAATAACAAGCAGATTTATCAATTGGGTGCTTTGGATCAGGGATATTGGCCAGACGGAATTTTAACGCCACCATCAGATCAAGCCATAAGTGCTGAAATTGCATATTTAAAGAGTATAGGTGCCAATATGGAGCGTATTCATATGAAGGTTCAACCCGAAAGGTGGTATTATCATTGTGATAAGCAAGGTATTCTGGTTTGGCAGGATATGGTTAGTCTTTCTAAAAATGTTCTACGTTCTCAATATGGTAACGGAACAAATTGGGAAGCATACTGTGAAAAGATAATAAACCAACTAAACAACCATCCATCCATCATTCAGTGGGTCATTTTCAATGAGTCGTGGGCCCAATATGATACTGAAAGAATAACGGACTGGTTCAAGAAAAAAGATTCTTCCAGGTTGGTTATAAACGCAAGCGGTTGGAAAGATTATCCTGTAGGAGACATAAGAGATATCCATGACTATACATTCATTCCGTCCATTCCATATGTAACAAATTCATACCCTCGTGCCATCGTATTAGGTGAGGCTGGAGGATTTGATATGCCCGTTGCAAATCATACTTGGAATCCTTCTTTAAAGATGCCGGAAACCACTGATTGGTTGGGTGATATGCGTCGGGTAGTCATTAACAATACAAACCTGTTTGCTGAAAAATACAATGAATGGATGAGCTCTGTTTCTTTGTTAAGGAACCATGGATTGAATGCTGTTGTGTACACACAGTTATCTGATGTAGAGAATGAAGTGAATGGGTGGATGACATATGACCGAAAGGTGAGTAAGGTTTCTGCCAAGCAACTTGCTGATATACACAAACAGTTCTATGCTCCCTTGCCACAAGAAAAAACATTGCTAGCCCTGTCTGCAAACCCTCAAACTGTTGGACTCATTAAAAAAGATGAAAGCATTTCGTTCACAAAAGAATTCACGTTGGAAAAGATTCCTGAAAAATTGTCGTTAATTCTTGTGAACAAGGGAATATCAGAAATTTATATCAATGGTGAAAAAATCATGGGTATTTCAAACTTTATTAAAAAAGATGCAGAGGTAAAAGTATCAGAAGTAATTCTTCCTGAGGCGGCTATGAAAATGCTTAAAAATGGATTGAACACTGTTATGCTGAAATTCATGCCCGGATCAATTTACAAGGCAGATGATATCGTAGACATCGGATTGAAGGAATATGGGAATTGACAGTATATTAATAGGCTGATGCAATGAACAACCGGTTGCAAAATTAATAAAGCATTACTTGAAATATTGAATATTTGGCAGAAAAGGGTATTTTATTACAAATGGTTATTGCCCAAATGTATGCTGTGTTACGACTTGAAATTGTGTATTTATTGGAAGTTATCCATGCGAAAATGGATCCAATAAAGGTGCGTTTCTTGAACAGTGATGTGGCCAACAAGATGTTGAGCAGGCCTCAGCGTTTTCCTTATGGGACAAATACTGCATTAAAACCATCAAAGAATTAGTTAATTTTTAATATAATGTTAAAGGGTATAAAATTTATTACTTAAATATTCGTTATACGGGAAGAAGTATTGGCCTTCCCAACGATTGTTGCATTTAATTGATGTGTGGCAAGAACTTAACGAGGTTTAAAAGCGCGGAAAAGGAACACAAAAATTCCTTTCCCAAGTTTCAAGTGAATATGGATGGGGTCAAACTCAAAAAAATGACAGACAAAAAAACATTTATTGAGATGCGATTAAAGAAAATTATTCAATGTAAACTTGATATCAAGAGGGTGTTGGCCTTCTTTTTATTATTTATGTTGTTGGCAAATAAAGGAGCTTTTGCATTCCAAAAGGAACTTCCAGAATTGGAATTTTGGACCATGGTGGATTTAGACAAAGCCATCACTTATTGTGAGTACAAAACTAGGGCTACCCTCAATCATTTGAAGGCTTATGACAAACTCCCAAAAACAATCCCGGCTGGAGAAAAGCATTGGCAGACACAGCAGGCAGGGGATTGGACCAGCGGTTTTTGGGCGGGCATTCTTTGGTATATGTACGATGCCACCGAAAATGAAAAGATAAGGATTGAAGCGGAAAAGTTTACCGATGAAGTTGGTTCCCTTTTGAATAAGCCTTTCAGTACCTATGAATTGGGATTCATGTTGAACAGCAGTTTTGGCAATGGCTACAGACTTACTGGAAACAAAGAGTATAAAAAAATATTGTTGAATGCGGCTGATACAATTGTTCAGTTGTTCGACAAGAAAGCAGGAACATTTTTGTCATGGCCATCAAAATCAGGTGACAGCATTTTGGGGCCACACAACTCGTCGGTGGATGACATGCTCAATTTAGAATTGCTTTTTTGGGCCTCTCAGGTTACAAAAAGCAAAAACATGGCACGCATGGCAAACTCACATGCTTATGTCTTGATGAACAACCATATCCGAACAGATTCAACGATGTTTCAAGTATCTGTTTATGATAAAATGACGGGTGAATGTGTTCGTAAAAAGAACAGCAGCGGTTATACGGATAGTTCTACATGGTCACGGGGACAGGCATTGGGGATCTATGGATTTACCATGTGTTACCGTGAAACTGGGGATGTAAAATACTTGAGATCGGCAGAAGCGTTGCTTGTTTCTTATTTAAGCAGGTTGACAGACGATTTTATTCCTTACTGGGATTTCAACGATCCCAAAATTCCAAATGCTCCAAAGGATGTTTCAGCTGCAGCAATTGTTGCATCTGCCTTGTTTGAGCTTTCGGAGCACCAAAATACAATATATGACAAGCGATATTATCGTGAATTTGGGGAAAGAATCTTATGGTCTCTTTCCTCACCGAAGTATTTGAGTTATGATGAAAATGATTCTTTCTTGATGCATTCAACTGGGAATAAGCCAAAAAATGAAGACGTGGATGTCTCCAGTGTTTATGCGGATTATTTTTATCTGGAAGCATTGACACGCTTGCAAAAAATCTTGCAACAGGATCGAAAAATGAAGTATTTGTAATTCTATTTTTTATTTTTGGGATGCAATGAAACGTTTTTTGAAATGAAAAAAGGCAACAAATTCCAACCAATTTCCTCAAAGTTGTATAACTTAACTGACGATATTGGATAACATGATTTTTTCTGAATACCCTTGAAAAAGTAGCGCATTAAAAAGTTTGTTTTAACACTATAAATCTACTGATAGAATTACTTTAGGTTCAATTCAGGAAATGATTTGTGGTACGAAATATTCTTAAAGAACAGAAACAATAACTGATTCTTTGAGCATGTTTGAAAATACGGTTGACAAGGGTTATTCAATTGGTTTTAAGAGAGATTATGAGAAAATTTGTTGCAGTTAATAGTAAAAAAATCATGCTTGTTTGCATGTTGTTCATGCGATGTTTTTTAACTGCAAATGCACAAGAAGGTCGGCATGTCTTGAAGCAAGGTTTTACGCTTGATTTTTTCAAACAACAAATACAAGAGCCCGCAGTTTGGGTTCCCTATCCGGGCATCAATAAATCTATCGCGTGGAAATCCATTTTAACTACTGAACAACATGCAAAGCTTATCCAGCAAGCGGAAGGTCTGTTGGGGTATCAATGGCCTATGACAAGGGCTTCGGTTTTCTTGGATTATGCTGAAAACGGGAACAGGACAAACTTTGAGAAAATCAGCTTCTCTCGCCGCGATGCCTTGTCTACATTGGTTATTGGCGAATTGCTTGAAAACAAGGGCCGGTTTATGGAGGATATTGTGGATGGCATTTGGACCATCTGCGAAGAAACCTTTTGGGGAGTTCCTGCTCACTTGTCCTATCAAAAAAGAGGGGTAGGCTTGGCTGATGTCAACGACCCAGTTGTTGATTTATTTGCAGCAGAGACATCCTCATTGCTAGCATGGGTTTCGAATCTGATGGGTGACAAATTGGATAAAGTAAATCCATTGATCAAAGAAAGAATTTATGTTGAAATTGATAGACGGATTTTCAAGGTCATTGAATCTGATCCCAAATACCGTTGGATGGGGTATGGCCGTAAAAACGTTGATACAACATTGTCATACAAGGAGAGATCTTTTTTGGAAAGGCGCCCCAACAACTGGAATCCGTGGATTAGCTCTAATTTACTGACATCCATTCTCTTGCTTGAAAAAAACAAAGA
>JBILHX010000082.1:0-13650 GCA_044350285.1 Chitinophagaceae bacterium
AAGCATATTCAGACGGTGTTTCTTTATACAAAGGCCTTGAAGAATATTTTGAGTTCTATAACCATAAACGAATACATCAAAGCTTGAATTATGAAACACCTGGAAGGCGTTATATGATATGCTCAGCATAATGTTTGGGAATGACCTGCGGTCGGCTTGCGATAATTATTCTTATCCTCACCAATACATCACACAAAGCCAATTTGGTGAGCATCAGAATAATTATCGCATAATCATGAAAACACCTTAATTTTAATAAATTTCTGTTCGAAGAATGGGGCACACCTAACATCAGTAATTCTTGCTACACCTTTTAAATCATGTTGCTTAACATTGAAGTTGGTGATTTCGGTAGCCAACTGTTTTGCCGTAATCGTAATTGTAGGAAGAAAATCGGCCAAAGGTCTATTTTCCGGAATGCCTAACTTCTTTTTCATATTGCTAGTAGTCAATCCGCCAAATAATGCCCAGTCTCCTTTACTTCGAATGTTTGCGAAACCTTTATTGTCTACCCCTCTCTCATAAATGTTTTTTAAAGTTCCGTTTCTGTTGCAGCTAGTTTCTCACGAGCCTGTAACCGCTCATTCAAACGAATCCTAACTTCGAGTAACTCTTGCTTTCTAGTTTGCATTGCGAAGTAGCTTTGTGCAAAAGCAATTTGTTCTTTCTTTGGATCCCCATTTTGGGCAATGAGATAGCAAGCATACCTGGTGAGCATGATGTCATCTTGTTTTCGTTCAGCTCCGGAGCCGATTTTGACCATTTTGGTGGCGTCAACGAAATGGTCTAAAACCGCTTCCCCAGTGGTTTTACAGCTTTCCCTGGCCTTTTCTACTGCATTGAGGAAATTTCGCCAATCAGAATAGCCAAGTAGATCTTGAAGTTCTCGGGCAAGCCAATATTCAACACCATCTTGTTCGTATGCTGATTCTTCGAATGATTTATTTAATTTAACAATTGTTTCCTTTTCCATACTGTATTATTTAGCTTCTAAATATCTCTCAAGTGATTCTTTTAAATAATATCGGGGCTGGTTCAAGTCTAGGTGGGCCCACTTGAAAATCAAGCAGTTATGAAGAGTAATCTCATAGCTGCTTTTTTGTTTGCATACAATTTTCATATATTCCACTATCTGTTGTACATCAACAAGCAAAAACCATAACCCTACTAACAACCCTTTTATACTTTAATTGAAAGTTCAAGTTTGCCTCCAAATCCTAATTCTACAATCTTTTGAAGCGTAGAAAGTCTTACCTCTTTTATGTCATTTTCTAGTTTAGAAATGTAAGATTTTGTTGTACCAACTTTTTCTGCTAATTCTTCTTGTGTTAATCCCGCTCCCAACCTTGCTTCTTTAAGCATGGCACCCAACTTAAAATTTTGATACCCAGCTTCTAGTTTTTCTCGCTTCGGTGTTCCCTTAGTACCATAGTTCTTCTCCTTAAATTGTTCCAAGGTAAAAGTGTTATTTCTCGTTTTCATAATCTTGTTTAATTTTCAATGCCTTTTCAATTTCTTGTTTCGGCGTTTTTTGTGTTTTCTTTTGAAACCCGTTTGTAATTATGATTAGTTTGCCTGCATCAAAAAAACAGAATATTCTAAAAATATCATTCCCTAATTGAATTCTAATTTCATACAGCCCATCTGTACCTTCTAAATGCTTAAGATAATTTTCTGAGACACGTTCAATTTCTTCAATTAAGGTGAGTGTCCAGATTATCTTATCCTTAACCTTGTCTTTTTGTGCTGAGAAAAACTCTTGAAAGTATTCTTTGTAAAATACAATTTTCCTTATTTTTTTGTTTTCTGACCCACTACAAAGGTATGAATTAATGTTGTACTAAAGTGAAACATTTAAAGTAACCCCACTCCCAGGATCTCTACCAAGGTTTCAACAAAAAGGGATAAAACAGGTAAAATATCAAAAAAATAGATAATGCTTTTGTAACTTATCCATCAACCTTCCTACTAAGTCTTTTACCAACCAATGTACTTTGGAGGCGTAACGCCATTTAATCTGAGGTAAACAATTAGTTGTCCAACGTGATGCGACTGATGATCCTGAATCAAATTTAAGAATTGAAATTTATTCATTTTACCACTGCTCCAGTTAAATTCTTTTGACATTGATTTTTCCTCACTTTCAGCCATAGCCTTCAATGCGTAGTCATATGCACTCCCCACAAATTCAAGTACCTGCTCTTTATTCATTTCGCTGGCTCTATTTTTATTGGTCTTTATCGGGTTTGTTTCTTCTTTGATATAAGTTGAACTGAGCCAATAAATATTTTCACCAATATGCACCAGTTGCTCTTTGAAACTCATTTCTTCTTTCACTGGTTTGAAATCATACTTATCTGCTGCAAATTTTTCAGCAATCGACAACGTATAATTTTTGGCATTCTTGAATTTAACCAAGTGACTTTCAATGAGCATCTGCTGGCTTTGTGCAAAGCCTAAAATAGGGGAGGCAAATAATATGATAACGATAATATTTTTCATTCCTAAATTTTTCTTTTATATATAAACTTTAAATTATTTAAAAAATCAACATAGGTAATTGACTCCTCTGTAGCTTTAACACCGTTCCATTCACCACGATCAATAATAATATATTTCTCTAAACTTTTATTTTTATCATATACATTATATCTACTAACTCCAGCTTCACTATCCATTGCTCCGAAATTATAGCTAGAAACATAAGTATTTGATGTATTTACAACGACTAAAGAATCAATACGCTCAATAAATTTTTCACCGTTATATACTTGATGATTTAATTTGAATCCAACTTGGCGTCTATATGTTGGGTATTCAATCAACCAAAACCCGTTTAGTTTATGTAAAAAATCAAATTTGGTGGAATTAGGTAAATAAAACTCAAGAGAATCAGATAAATTTTGATAGAAACATGTTTCAAAATTTTTATATTTATAAACTGAGTTCGGCGTTTGTGGACTCGATGATCCATTTGTTAACCACCGTTCTATCATATCATATCCCTTCAATTTCGAAAGATTATACCATTTAGGATTTAAATCTGCAAGCACTTGGCTTGGGATTTTTATATTTGAGTTAATATAAATCCCATACTCCTTTTCCCAATTGTAGGGATTATTATGATACATTCTCCATATAAGAGTATCAATAGGATGATAATTTAAATTTCTTTGAACCCATAGATATTCCAATCTATTTGTATCTCGGTTATTCAAGACTCGATATTCGTATCTGGAATGATGATCAGAAAAAGAGGTTATACCATAAGGTGATGTTATTGAATCTGGAGATATTTTATAGTATGATGGGAATACCAGATTTACTTTTGTTACATTAGAATTGATGTTAAATGATCCTTGCCATGCACTAGGGTTTATTATTGAATATTCCCCCCTTACTCTATTTGTAATAAATTTTAATCTAAAAGCGTCATTTAGAATTTTTCTTATCCCATTTATGGTATTATTTACAAGCGTCGTTGTATCAATTTTTTGATTACCAGTGTTTCCAGGATTGATTGAATTACTGCCAAGATCTGACTTTTTACATGCACAAAGTAAAATGAGCAATAATATACATATGTTTCTCATATTTAGAATTTTTGATACTTTCCCTAAGTTTATATAATGGAATCTAGAGTATAATATGGAAACAAGCAAATTGATACAAGAAAGATTAAAAATTATTCACAGCTTAACAGAAAACTATATCCAGAAATATCTTGAATTGTGCTAATCAAAAATAGAAAAACTTTTTATGTTAGATCTATTTATTTATTCTATTTCGAAGATATTTGAACATCATGAAATTGAAAATTTAGGGATATCTTTTGATTACTTTAAACCTTATTATAAAGACATAAATTCAGTATGGTTGATTCCTGTCCAATCAAATTTGCAATGAATTTTCCTTTAAGAATGTGGTAAAACTATCCTTGTATGATTCACCAATTGGTATTTTTATCTTTCCGACTTTTGAAAAATCCTTTCCTATCATTTCAATCAAATGAAAAGGTATGATATACGATTTGTGAACACGAATGAATTGATGGGGTTTCAACGTCTCTTCTATATTCTTCATGTTCAGAAGAGACATGATGGTTTTTTTTGATGTGTGAATTTTAACATAATTCCTGGAACCTTCGATATAATGAATTGCTGACAAGTCTAACTTAATATTCCTATAGTTTGTACGAACGAAAATGGAAGATAGATTAAAGAAAATAGAAACTCAGGTGAATTTATTGCGGGATTCAATAAAGCAAGGAAGAATCGGTTTTATATCAACACATAAAAACTCTCCTGCAAGTACCATATATCTATACGTATTGCAGGATCAATTATCAATACAGCAGCTTGAAAGTTTTTATTCCGGTCTCTCGCCTCGGATTAAGAATCTTGGCTATGTGAAAAATATTCCTGCTAAAATTAATGCAAGAAAAAATTCTGCTATTGGAAATATTGCCCCCGATTTTACCGCAACCGACATCTCTGGAAAGCAATTCAAATTATCTGATTTCCGTGGGAATTTTGTCCTGCTTGATTTTTGGGCAAGCTGGTGTGTCCCCTGCCGTGAGGAAAATATTTATCTGAAAGAGGCCTATAAGATCTACCATGACAAGGGTTTTGTGGTCATCGGTATTTCATTGGACGACAAAAAGGAGAAGTGGGTAAAAGCGATTATGGAAGATAAGTTGCCCTGGATACATACATCTGAGCTCAATGCTTTCGAAAACAAACTTGCGAGACTTTACGGCGTACAACCCATACCTGATAATTTTTTATTGAATCCCCAGGGAGAAATAATTGCCCGCCAATTGAGAGGTAATTCTTTGTCAGACATTTTTAAAAGGGAAATAAAATAAACATCAATCATCACCAACAAACGCTGCTATGAAATATTACTTGTTGATCATAATACTTATCACGGGACAGTTAACATTTGGCCAATCAAACAATTTTACCTTATCCGGAAAAATAAAAGGCCTTGATGCAACTAAGATATTTCTTATCATCTTTGATGACGCATTTAAGAGTGGTTACAGAAGGGATTCTATAAAAGTTGAAAACGAGGCCTTCTTCTACACGGGTACTGCAGACAAGCTCGTGTATGCATCTATCAGCCCAAATGTGGACAGGGTTGTGAAAAAAGCTGGCGGCGGATATTACCCGGCCAAGTCCTCTTCAGTTCAATTGTTTGTTTTCCCTGGGGCAAATATCAAATTAACAGGGAAAATTACTGATTTTGTCGATGCTTATCCATCAGGTGACAATATCAATAATGATTTTGCCAAGCTCAATAAGAGCATCTACCCATTGATGAATCAAAGTGTAAATGTATCCGTTAAAATTTCAAATAAACTGGTTACAGATTCTGCCATTATTAAGAAAATGAAAGATACAGCTGCATTACTTGATAAGCAGGTAATTGGGATAAAAGAAAATTTCATCAATGATCACCGATCATCTGTGGCGGCCATTTGGCTGCTTTCAGACATGATGATCCGATCCCAGCTGTCTAATAATTTGGCCACAGAGTACTTTGGGAAAATGAAAAAGGAAAAACTGGTTGATGTTTCTTTTTATGCAGAGGTCGCCAAACGAGTGGATGGTTTTACTTTGACAGCAGCTGGAAAAGCGGTTCCGGATATAATTTCTACCAATACCTATAGCGGAAAGAAATTTGATCTTTCATCATTGCGTGGGAAATACGTAGTGATTGACTTTTGGGGTACTTGGTGTGGACCTTGTATCTCTGGAATGCCTAAGATGAAAGAATACCTCGATAAATATCAAGCTAAGTTGGAAATTGTTGGCGTGGCATCAGAATCCGATAATGGAGAAAGGTGGAAAAAATTTCTTGATGAAAAACCGCAATATCAATGGCACCATGTATTGAGTACAAAAACTGAAGACTACATTCTTAAATTTAGTGTGGCTGGCTTTCCTACTAAAATTATTGTTGATCCTGCTGGTAAAATAATTGGTAGGTTCGTTGGCGAAGACGATGAAATATACAAGAAGCTTGATGAAATGTTAAAATAAACTTTACCACCACGGAATTTATAAACCTTTCACGAATGATAAAAGAGCCTTCGTCATTTTCAAGGATTATTTTTTATTTTATTGACTTATAAACATAAGAAAATTGTAGTTCCACAAACGTTATCGGCAATGTTTGTTCAAAGTTTGTAATGGCTTTACCTTGCCTGATTTACAAATTTTATTCAATTTTCAGGGTAAGGATGGCTCTGCTCCAATTGTTTTCGATGGTTTGGTTTATGTAAAAAATAGATTGATCCACTGATTTCACCTTATCTAACAATAGCACATGATGCCCCCAAGGCACACTGACAATATTCAAATTAAATCCAGCAGGTTGTTGGACTGTAGTCTCTGTTCCTAGTGCAACAGACTGCTGCACTGAAATCGTATCAGAAGCGGTTTCATTCAGTCCAACAAGCTGTTGGACTGAAGTATTAGGTGGCCCCACTTGAAAATCAACCACTTATGATTTGTTTCATAGGTGATTTTTTCTTTTGGGCCAGGTCCTGGCCAAGTTTTATGTTTTTAGAGGGAAACAGGCAGTGAATGGGTAGAAAACTAGTAACAATCCTTTGTACGGAAAATACCCGTACATTTGTAAAAATAATCTCAATGAGTAATTCAGCAAAATTAACACAAACTCGATTTGACGTGAGATTGCCAAGAGAGCAAAAGGAAGTTATTGAATTAGCCGCTACACTTAGTGGTTTTAAATCAAAATCTGAATTCATAGTTCATACCTTATTCAAAGAAGCTACTTCGATAGTGGTAAAGCATACTCAAATTATAGCTTCTGAAAAAGATCAAAAACTATTTTTTGATGCTATTATCAACCCTCCTAAGCCTAATAAAAATTTGTTAAAGGCAGCAAAGAATTATAACAAACTAGTTGCTAGTAAATGAGCTATATAACAAAACTGTTATCAACAAAACATAGTAAAGAAAATTTTACTTGCGGCAAAGACATGTTAGATAACTATCTTCATATGCAAGCCAAGCAAGATGTGAAGCGAAAATTAACTGCATGTTTTATTCTTTCAGATAATGAGGTAACATTGAAAGGCTATTATACTTTATCTAGTACATCAGTGAATAGGGATTTTCTTCATGAAAGTATTATCAAAAAACTACCACCTTCTTATAAGTTATTGCCTGCAACCTTATTAGGTCGTTTAGCTGTTGATATTAATTATAAAGGGCAAGGCGTTGGGACAAATTTATTAATGGATGCTTTAAAAAGAAGTTACCTAAATTCATTACAAATTGCATCAATGGCAATAATTGTTGACCCACTTGATGACGAAGCAATAGCATTTTACAATCATTTTGGTTTTATTGAACTACCAGATAGTGGTAAGATGTTTTTACCTATGTCTCAATTAGAACAAATTTTTATTAGTTAAAACTGTTGTATCAAATTATAATATTCAACACTCCTCTTAGTTGATAAAAAGGGAGTGTTTCCATTAATGCTTTGATATTCAATCTAAATGCAACACAATCTTCACTTATTTACCTTTTAAATACTTATCCAACCATCTTCCTTGCTCCCATAACAAATGCAGTACATTTTCTTTTCCTTTATAGCCATGCGCTTCATAAGGTAAATACACAAATCTAGCAGTACCTCCATGTCCTTTAATCGCGGCATATAATCTTTCACTATTAATTGGGTAGGTACCTGTATTGTCATCCATTTCGCCATGAGTCATTAATAAAGGCGTTTTAATTTTATCAGCAAATGCAAATGGACTCATTTCTAAATACAAATCTTTGGCTTGCCAAAAAGTACGCTCTTCATTTTGAAATCCAAAAGGAGTTAAAGTTCTATTATACGCGCCACTTCTGGCGATACCTGCTTTAAATAAATTACAATGTGCCAATAAGTTAACGGTCATAAAGGCTCCATAACTATGACCGCCTACGGCCATTTTACTTCTGTCACTTACGCCTAAGTCCACTAACTTATCAATAGCAGCATTTGCATTTAATATTAATTGATTGACAAAATCGTCATTCGGTTTTTTATCTGGAGAACTAGCAACAATAGGCATTTCGGCATTATCAAAAATAGCATAGCCTTGTGTTACATAAAACACAGGCGATCCCCAGCTCAACAAAGTAAACTTATGTTGGTTACCTCTAATTTGACTAGCATCTGCAGCACTGGTAAACTCTCTTGGGTAAGCCCATATTAAAGTTGGAAGCGGACCATCTTTAACTTTATCATACCCTTTAGGTAAATATAAATCGCCTGTTAAATCAACGCCGTCTTTTCTTTTATATTTAATTTTTTCTTTAGTAACACCTTCCATGCTTACGTATGGATTTGTAAAATTAGTAATCTGATTTTTACTATTATTCTTAATACTTCTGATGTAATAGTTCGGCACTTCCTTTTCAGTTTCTCGTCTAGTAACAACTTTTAAATCATTAATATCAATTACTTCCATCACCATTTCTAAATCATCTTCCGAACAACGCCATAAAATAGTATTAGCCTTAGTAGTTAAATCAAAAGATGCTAAATAAGGCAAATCACCTTTTGGAGAAGCGCCTGTTGTATTATTCATTAAAATAGATTGCCCATTATTTGTCATGGCAATGACGTCGCGGTTGTATATATTTTTAGTGGTTACTGGACTACCTGGGTTGGTATAAGCATCGGTCATATTGCCTTGGTATAAAGTCGTTAAGGTATTATCACTTGCGTCGTATCTACTAACTTTATATTGTTGTTTACTGCGCAACATTTCTGTAACTAAAGCTACATGTTCATTACCCCATACAGTTCTACTATATCTAGTTGTTGTCTTAAATAATTCTTTGGGACTGCCAGTAAAAGGAGCAGCTAAAGCCATAACAACATCGTGAAAGCGTACATTTTTTTTCATTATACCACTGTCTAATGGAAGCGCATAGATAATGGTAGCCGCTTCATCATCTTTCCAATCAAATGCTCTTGCCACATTTTGAACATTGTCATAACCGCTTGGCGTAGTTTCTGCAGAAGCTAAATCGGCGATTGTTTTTACCATTTTACCATTTAGGTCCGTTACGTTTACCGTAGTAGCAAAACCATAAACAGTTACTAAATAAGAAAATGGTTTGTTAATAGTACGTGTTAAAAAATATTTTTTATCTGGAGATAAATCAATAGCACTTATTAAAGCAGGGGCACCAATTTTTGTTTCAACACCGGCCTTATTTTTTACCAATTGAGCAGTTGCTAAATACTCAAATGCATATTCATCATAAGGTGATTTAATTAAATCTTGATAAGTAACACTAGGAGCTACCTTGCCTAAACTTTCTTGAATCGTTGGGCCCGCAGGCGTAATGGGCTTTTTGTTCATTTGAGCAGCAGTATGTGTATTTATCTTATATAGTACTGTTGTATCATCTAACCAGATTAGGCTACTACTCAATACAATGTTTGCTGCATTTTTATTTATTTTACTACATGTACTTGTTTTAATATCAATTACCCAAACATCGACAGCTGTAGCTGTAACATTGTAAAAAGCAATTTTATTTTCTGAAGGATTCCAAGTAGGATTCAAGGCCGATACATTAGTAGGCAACCCTGCAATTGAAATCATTTTTCCAGTGACTAAATTTTTAAGACTAAACTGCTTGATAAAATTTTGTCTAGATAAAGAAAAATTGTTTGGATTAATACGTAAACCAGCAATTTTAAATTCTGGTTGTCCTAATTCTTCTACATTTGGATAAAAGCTTCTATCCATGACCAACATATATTGCGCTTTTCCATCAACACTAATAGTTGGGGTGGGAGGAGCTAACAATAAGTCGGCAACTTCCTTGGATGGCTTTTGATAACTAGTAGATTCCTGTGCTTTTGCAAAAACAAAAATAAATGTAAAAGAAAGTAATGTTATTACTTTTTTCATAGTATTAATTTCACCCAATTTAATTAAAAAAAGTAGTATCAGCTATTATTTAAAGTATTTGTTAATGTGGTGGAACTACTAGAGGAAAAAAAGGGAGTGGAGTATTGTATAGTACTTGGGTCTATGGAAAAGAATAATGCAGCATTGAAATATCAATTATTTGATATAAGCTAATGAAAAAATCCATAGCTTCAATTATAAAATTGAGCGACAATGTTAACCACAATAATCTTTTTGAGCATATTAGTGCTTCTAGTTTTTTTAGGACTAGTAACTGTAAATCAAGGCACGATTGCAATCATTACAATGTTTGGCAAGTATAGAAGGATTTTACTGCCAGGATTGAGGTTTAGGATTCCTTTGGTTGAAAGTATATTTCGAAGAGTAAGTATTCAGAACCAAAGTATAGAGCTCGAATTTCAGGCTGTTACTATTGACCAAGCGAATGTATACTTCAAGAGTATGTTGTTATATTCTGTTCAGAACTCTGAAGAAGAAACAATGAAAAAGGTTGCTTTTAAATTTATTAGCAATAAAGATTTGATGCAGGCTCTAGTAAGAACGGTTGAAGGAAGTATTAGGGCTTATGTTGCAACGAAGAGACAAGCAGAGGTTTTGACAGCAAGAAGGGAAATTGTTGACTTTGTAAAAGAGCAGATTGATAATAGTTTGGAAGAATGGGGGTATCATTTGCAAGATCTTCAAATTAATGACATCACTTTTGATCAAGTGGTCATGGAAAGTATGAGTAAGGTAGTTGCAAGTAATAATTTAAAAGCTGCTGCTGAAAATGAGGGGCAGGCATTATTGATTACAAAAACCAAAGCCGCTGAAGCAGAAGGGAATTCAATCAAAATATCTGCACAAGCAGAGAAAGAAGCTGCTCAATTAAGAGGACAAGGAGTTGCATTGTTTAGACAAGAGGTTGCTAAGGGGATGACGGAGGCAGCAGAAGAAATGAAACAAGCAAATTTGGATACAAACGTCATACTTTTCAGTATGTGGACTGAGGCTATCAAGAATTTTGCTGAATATGGAAAAGGAAATGTGATATTCTTAGATGGCAGTCCTGATGGAATGGATAAGACGATGAAACAAATGATGGCTTTAATTACAAAAAAAGAAGAAGGTAAATAAAAGAAGATAAGGAACATTTTTATTTAGATGAAATACTTGCTTGCAAAGTCTTGTTTTGCCATCAAATACCAATGTATATCCGCCAATCACCATAAAATCAAAATTGTGTTTAGTTGCTAAAATTTCCTGTAATCAACTTTTTTAGTAAATTATTAATTCTTTCTTTTCATAAGGAATCGGATAGGCTGTAATCCATACTTCAGGATTAAATTTTGCAATACCATCTTTCATAACCATTACCACCACCTCTATCTTTGCTCCTTTCATTTTTTCTGTCAACGGAAAATAATAGGTATAGTTTGAATCGTCTGATGGCACAGGATATTCCCATGTATTGCTTCTATAGGATAAACTTCGATCGGGTGCTCCTACCAGGTTTCCATTTACACGTAAGGCTGCATAGGCTCCTTCAATCCCATGTGTACCGTTAAGCGCTACTGCCAGGTAACTCCCTTGGGGAATTTCATTAAGCACAAAGCTGTGTTCAAATGCGGCTTTTGCAGTCATTGAACGATAAGCACTGAACAAATTAGATGCTCTCCAAAGGTTTCTCTTCACTGTCTTTCCATTTTGGAAACCTTCGATTTCCAAAATCTTTTCAGGAGAACTTGGGAATCGCAAATATCTTATGGGCTTAGATGGGTCTAACTGTAAAACCATCGATTTTCCGGCCAACAACAAAATAGGTGACCATGTTTTCAAATCAACAGAGGTCTGCACCCGGATGGCTTCAAAAGATTTAAAAGGCTGAAGTGCTTGCTCGTCTCCAACAATAAATTTTATACTGTCAAGCGAAGTTAGGGCACCCAAGTCCAATCGAAATGCACCACCGTTAATTCGCAAATCCATTTTACCTTGCCTTCTACTCGGATAAAAAGATGTTTTGAGATCACCATCAAAAAGATTCCGATCCCATAATCCCCGATCTACAAACAACTGCTGAGTAAAAAAAGCATCCCTTGCTTTCTGCACCTGAGGAATTTTTGTTGGTCCAGAACGCAATAGTGAACGAGCCTCTAAAGCATTATTATCGGCTGCAAAGCAAGTTGCTTCATAAAGCGCTTCAGCATCATTAGGTACGGGTATTGATTTCATATCACCTAATTTCCGTTGATACTTTTCCTTTAGTGGTGTTCCCGAAAAAATTATTTCAATTGGTTTACCCTTTAGCAAATCATTGACTATTTTACCATCCATCATTACCTTCGTAAAAGAATGTTCCGCATTATGAAAAGTGATATTCTTTTTTTCACCTGGAAAAGCAAGTAAATTAATTTTGAGTGGTTTTCCTACTACATCCCTTACTATTTCATAATCACAACCTTCAATAGATGGTTCAGAAAATTTTGCATAAGAGGCCAATAAAAGAGTGGAACGAAATGGAAGCACTTCAATTTTTACCGTTTGCCCTTTTTGATATCGACCAATCATTTTTTCTACTGGATGATATTGCCTTAGTTCAACCACAGCTCCTTCGCCGAGTCCAATCTCCTCATCCAACTTTATTGTTGTGGTAACAGGCTCCCAAGTTAAATTCCGAAGCGTGATTAAACGCGTTTTGTCATCGCCTCTTGAAACCGCTTTTTCACCATATTTATCTTCCGGAAGTACAATCCCATCGACAAGTATTTCTTTATACTTTCTAGTTAAATTGAATATTCTGGCTAGTCTTGGATATTCATCATCTCGCAAAAGCCAAGGATTACCATAAATCTCTGGGGCAAGAATTAAATTTCGATTAAATGCCTGAAGAACCAAATCATCTTCCCAATAATCGAGGCAGGATGAAAGGCAAACACCATGATCTTCAGTTAAACGTTGCAATCCAGGAACCAGGTTTCTGGAAAGAGCTCCAGCCCTGTGATGTGGGGCAGTCTGGTTGTTAGTCATATGAACATCAATATAAGTTTCTGCACCACCAAGCAGCCAGGTAGTTGCATGTTTAATTGCCTCAGTACCAAGATTAATTCGGTGATTGAGTAATATAAGATTTGGATTATATTTTCTGGATTCGGTCATCATTTTGATAAACGCATCTTGCTTATCGTTTCTTAAGTCACCGCAAACAGCATCAAATTTAAAAAGTTCGAACCGGTAATCACGGGTAAGGGAAACCATCATATCTTGGCGACGCTTTTCTTCCTCCGGCGTATTTCCAAAACCATCTGGGCCACCCCATACACCAAATCGGGTACCCATTTTTACGGACTTATTTGCTAAGCCCAGTAAGCCATTTGGAAACTGCGTTTTAAATTTAGTTGATTGGGTGGATCCGTAATATCCAGCACCATCAATTGCCCCTGCATCAAAAGCATAAATATCCAACACCATGCCATATTCATCATGTAAATATTGAAAAAAATTAAGGTTGATCAATGTTTGTTTTTCAGTGGTCCCTTCATTGGTATTATTGATCCACGAAAAATACTCCGACCTCGCAGGTGTCTTCTCATTGGCTCCTGGAAATACTTTGTTGGATGACTGAGAAAATCCATTATTCACAAAGTGTAAAAGAAAAATAATAGTCAACCAAACCTGGCTGAAAAACTTAG
>JBILHX010000014.1:0-43804 GCA_044350285.1 Chitinophagaceae bacterium
ATGGGAAGAAAATTCAAACATTGTATATGAAATCAATACTGATAAAAACTTTTTTAATGATGGTACTGATATTGCAGTTTGGACTGAATGGTCAGTCACAAACGCCATTTGACCCCACTACCGATGATGGTACGTCGGGAACAGGTGGTTCAGGCTCTGGTGGTTCTGGAGGTACTGGTGGCGGCGGTGGCACATACACCGGTGGAACGGGCGGCAGAAACGACGTCCCACTAGATGGTGGCCTTTCGCTATTGCTTGCTGCAGGTGTAGGTTATGGCGTAAAAAGAGCGCGAAGCAAGTCCAAAAAAAACCTCGTTTAATTTCCAATATCATAACCTTAAAATTCGCTAGAAATGAATATTAGAGAAAAAATATCTTCTGTAATTGTAGGTGCAAAAAAATACTTCCAACAAACAAACTATGAAGAGCAGAGGTTGGAGTCTGTTTTTCAAGACCAATTCTTTTTGGAATTCTATTATTTGTATCCAAATGTCTCTTCTGCAACGTTTGCTGCCAAAACAGATATTCTTCAGACTAAAATAGACCAATATACAATGGAGAAATATGGTCTTGAATTTTTTCAGCTCTGCAATAAACACAGAATCGAACATTTTCTGGGTAAAAATGCGCTTGTTGTTTCGGATGACAAGTTGGATAATTCTTCCTTGAAGGGATCTGGGTTTACCAATTTAGTGGAATTTAAAAATGCATTCAATATTTATGCTCCTATTTCATTGAATTAGCATTTGTTTAATTACCCCTCTCCTTGTCTTGATGACTAAGTTTGGCATGTATTCTCAATAGCCTGGGGTTTAAACCCCAGGCTATTGAAGAAAGACATTACGATTTTTGGAATACTTCTGCTGTCAACTTCAAAAAATTTATTTTTCTTTGAAAACAGTCACTAGCTTTGCCACTCGTTAAAGGCAATAAAAAGTAGCATTGCTTGACATAACTCTCTTTGATTGGGCACTTAAAAGAAGAAAAAATTAACCTATGGCAGGAATGGGACATGTGATTAATATAGCAACACCGCTGAAGCGATTTTTTGGTGTTATTAGGCTTGAAAAAAGGGAAATTTCTTCTATCTATTTCTATGCTATCCTAAGTGGTTTAATACAACTTTCACTGCCACTAGGAATCCAAGCCATCATCAATTTTGCCCAGGTTGCTGCCGGTAGATCTCAATTGCCTACATCCATGTGGTTGCTTATTGCTCTTGTACTAATTGGTTTATTCATTGCAGGCGTGTTGCAGGTTAACCAAATGAAAGTGGTTGAGAAAATTCAACAAAGGCTTTTCTCACGATATGCTTTGGAATTTACTTTCAAAATACCAAAACTTAATTTAGGTTCCGTACAGGAATATTATCTTCCTGAATTGGTGAATCGATTCTTTGATACAGTTTCTTTGCAAAAAGGATTGTCAAAACTATTATTGGATGTTCCGCTTGCCATTATTCAAATTCTATTTGGATTAATTCTGCTTTCTTTTTATAGCTCAATATTCATCATTTTTGGAATCATCCTCATCGTAATTTTATACCTAGTTTTATACTTTACTTCTCAACGTGGATTTGATGCCTCAATACGAGAAAGTAATTTTAAATACGACATCGCATCATGGCTTCAGGATGTAGCAAGGTCAATCATCAGTTTTAAATTTCATGAAAAAAACAACTTACACCTCAAAAAAACGGATAACCTTGTAAGTGGATACCTTGATGCCCGTACCGAACATTTTCACGTGCTGAAATTTCAATACTGGAGCCTGATTGTTTTCAAGTTGTTGATTACCGCGTCAATGCTGATAGTGGGTGGAATTTTGCTCGTTGAGCAACAATTGAACATTGGTCAATTTATCGCGGCTGAAATCGTGATCATCACCGTATTGTCTGCTGTTGAAAAAATGATTTTAAGTTTAGACAATGTATTTGATTTGCTAACAAGCATAGAAAAATTAGGGAAGGTTGCAGATAAACAGATTGAAAATAGCGGTCAACTTTTGATAGAAAATAATGGTACTGGATTAACCATTAGCAGCAAGGATCTTAGTTTTTTTTATGGGGGTAAAAAAGTGTTGAATGATACTACGCTTGAAATTAAATCCAACGATAAAGTATGTATTGTAAGTGATGAATCAGTTGCAAAATCTACGTTGATCAACTTGCTTTCTGGTAGCTTACACGAATTCGAAGGTAAGTTGGCAATCAACAATATTCCTATCGCAAATTATTCGGTAGACTCATTGCGAAAACATATTGGAATTTATGTTAACAACGACGAAATCTTCAATGCATCTTTATGGGACAACATATCGATGGGAAGGGCTGGATTGCAAACCGATGAAATGATGTTAGTGCTCAATCAACTTGGGTTAATGAAATTTTTTACATCATTGGAAAAAGGGTTCGATACCATGTTATTAACTGATGGGCAAGGTTTAGGTGAACAGCATATTAAAAAAATTCTATTGGCAAGGGCTATTGTTAACAAGCCATCTTTATTGCTTTTAGATAATTTTGATTACGCAATTCATGGAGAAGAAAAAAGTCGAATTTATGGAGTGATGATGGGCATGCACAACACAACCACCATTGCAGTATCAAATGATCCTATGTTTTATATGCAATGCAATAGAGTAATATATGTCACAAACAGTGGTTCAAGATTTTTTGACAGTCCAATCGAATTTGCCAATTTTTATAAGGAGGTGCTAAAATGAGACAAATATTAAATTCTATAAGAAAAGAGGCGGGTTTTGATTTGCAGTCTCCTCAAAAAATATACCGAATTGATAAGGATAGCAATATCCGAAAATGGTTTTGGATCATATTCATTATCCTTATTTCGGTAATGTTGATGCCTTGGACGCAAAATATTCAGGCAACAGGTACTATTACCACATTGTATCAAGACCAACGACCGCAGCAATTGAATTCCATCATTCCCGGTCGCATCATCAAGTGGTGGGTTAAGGAAGGTGATTTTGTGAAGAAAGGGGATACCATCGTACAGTTAGCAGACATAAAAGATGATTATTTAGACCCACAATTGATTGAAAGAACAGAAGAGCAGCTTGATGCCAAGCAACAAAAAATTGTTTTTTATGAACAAAAAATAGGTGCTACCAAAAGTCAAATTGAGGCAATGGAATCATCCAGAGAGTTGAAATTAAATTCTCTTGATAACAAGATGCTGCAGATTCGAAGAAAGATGCTGAGTGATAGTGCAGAAGTGGTTTCTGCTGAGGTAGACAATCAAGTTGCTGTACAACAATTGAGCAGGGCCAAGGAAATGTATGCAAGAGGAATCATTACATTGGTGGAATTCGAGAAACGCTCACAACAGTTCAACAAGGCATTGGCGGTGCTGACTGAAAAGCAGCAAAAATTTCAGAATTCCAAGCAGGACCTTATTATCTGTTCCATTGAAATGAATTCAACCCGGCAGGATGCGGCTGACAAGATTTTCAAGGCGCTTGGTGAAATTGCGTCTGCACAAAGTGAAATCGCTTCAACTTCAGGCGATGTTTCAAAAAATAAAAATCAACTCTCCAATTATGCCATCAGGGGAAGCCAGCGATGGTTGATAGCCCCTCAGAATGGGCAGGTTGTGAAGGCCAAAAAGTCGGGGATCAATGAAATGGTCAAAGATGGTGAAATGATTGCAGAGATTGTTCCAACTACGTTCAATTATGCAGCTGAGCTTTTTGTTTATCCGAAAGACTTGGTTTTGGTGAACAAAGGGCAAAGAATTACCATGATATTTGATGGATTTCCTGCAACCGTTTTTTCGGGATGGCCCAATGCGAGTTATGGAATATTTGTGGGTCAGGTTATGGCGGTTGAAACGAACTTGAGCGACAATGGCAAATTCAGGGTGCTGGTAATACAGGATTCATCAGAAAGAAGATGGCCTACAGAGTTAAAGATGGGAACGGGAGTGCAGGGTTATGCGTTGTTGAAAAATGTTCCAGTTTGGTATGAGTTTTGGCGACAAATCAATGGATTCCCTCCTGAATATTACAAGCCTACATCCTCAGGTAAATCAGAAAAGCAATTAAAGTAGGATGAAAAATTTCAATTTATTTACATCATTGTTGCTATGCGCTCAATTTTTTGTAACCACTGTTGCTGTGGGTCAAAACAAAACGTTGAGCTTGGATGAGACATTGAATATTATTAAAAAATTCCACCCTGTTGCAAGGCAGGCTAGCCTCTCTGTTTCTTTGGCAGAGGCATCTTTACTATCAAATCGTGGAGCCTTCGACCCTGCTGTATACGTGCGCAATGAAAGGAAAACTTTTGATGGAAAAAATTATTACTCATACTCCAATCCCGAGTTGAAAATCCCTACCTGGTTTGGGGTTGATATAAAAGCAGGGTTTGAAAACAACATTGGTGATCGGATGGAACCGATGTTCAGTCCCGGCAAAAGTACCTACGCTGGAATTTCAATTCCACTGTTAAAAAATTTGCTTTTCGACAAGAGAAGGGCCGCTGTTCAACAAGGGAAAATAATAGTTAACCTCAGTAACCAAGATCGTTTACTTGCCGTCAATGATCTGTTGTTTGAGGCTGCTGATGCTTATTGGGCTTGGGTTTCAGCACACCAAGTTTATTTGATATTGACAAATACATTGACGATCAACACGACTCGTTTTGAAAACACAAGGCAATTGTTTGAAGGTGGCGACAGGGCCGCAATTGATACAACGGAGGCCTTGTCTCAGTTGCAAAGCATAGAATCGATGCAGATACAAGCATGGTTGAATTTGCAAAAACAACGTTTGTTGCTGAGTAATTTTTTGTGGAAGGAGTCAGACACACCGTATGAGTTGACAGAAGACATTATGCCAGACTCTTCATGGAATTCAGTATTGATTCAGAACTACCCACTTCCTTTGTTAACAGACGCAATGGATGTCGCCATAAAATCACATCCTAAACTATTGGCATTGGCATATAAACTGGATATGTTGGATGTAGATAAAAAAGCAAAATTCCAAGGTTTGTTGCCAACCTTTGATGTTAATTATAATTTTCTAAACAAAGGATATGGCACCAAAGGATTCTTTGGGAGTCAATTGTTTAGTAACAATTACAAATACGGTTTTCAATTGGGCATGCCTTTGTTGCAAAGGCAGTCAAGGGGTGAATACAGCATGGCCAAAATAAAGATCAAAAGTCAGCAGTTAGAAAACATGCAACAGCGTTTGGAAATTGAAAATAAAGTGAAATCATATTTCAATGAATTGATGGCCATGCAGAAGCAGGTGTTGTTGTTTGACCGCAATGTCAAAAACCAGCAGTTGTTATTTCTTGCAGAAGAGTATAAATTTTCAGTAGGAGAGAGCAGTCTTTTTCTTGTGAATTCACGTGAAAATAAATTGCTGGAAACGCAGCAAAAATTAGCAGAATTGAAGACGAAATTTTTTAAAAGCATCATTGCGCTTCAGTGGTCAGCGGGACAGTTAAGGTGATGCTTTGTTGTGCTTTAATCATTCCATTTACATTCTTTTGGGTTGAATTATTATCAATCTAGAGCTCCTTTTATGTATTGTTTGCATAACTACTGGTTATTTCGGGCATGCAGTCATTTTAGCATTTATTTTGCATTTTTACTTTAAACCAATCTGCATACCTTGGGTCATAAAATAACAAATTCAAACCATGCGAATTCTGTTGATACTGATCGTTTTATGTACCCTCTCTTTTAAGTCTGAAGATTACAATACAGACCAACGGCTTCAATTTCCTTATCGGAAAGAAGGATTAACTGAACTGGAAGCTGCTGAACACTTGTTGAACAGGCTAACCTTTGGCGCAAAACCAGGCGAAGCAACAAAGTTGCAGACTATGGGCTTGGAAAAGTGGGCGATGCAGCAATTGGAGAAATCCATTCAGGATCCCGCGTTGGACAAACGTCTGTCGGGATATGATGCCCTGTTGCTCAACAATGAAGTTATCGTAAATACATACTTGAATGCCGGCCAATTGGTTAGGATGTTGCAAAAAAAAGGCACCCTTAGCAAGGATTCGATGGAAAATCTTGATAAGGCGGACTACCGGGAGGATGTTAAGAAATTAATGTTGGCAGAAGGGTTGAAACTGCCACAAGAATTGAACAGGCAATTGTTCGCACAAAAAATGATCAGGGCTGCCTATAGTGAAAACCAACTTCAGGAAGTGATGACCGATTTTTGGTTCAATCATTTCAATGTATCAATGACTAAGGGACAAGTGCAGCCCTATGTATTGACTTATGAAAGGGATGCTATCCGTCCGAATACATTGGGAAAGTTTGAAGCTATTTTGAAAGCGACTGCACAACATCCCGCCATGTTGTTTTACCTCGATAATGCCACCAGTGGCAGTGATAACAATGAAATGAATCAGCGGCTAAAAAAGGTAGCTGCTGCCAACAGCAAGCTTAAGAAATCTGCTGGACTGAACGAAAATTATGCAAGAGAAGTAATGGAACTACACACATTGGGTGTAGATGGTGGATATACACAAACGGACGTGACTGAGTTGGCAAGGGTGTTGACTGGTTGGACAGTTAGGCCGATGTTGAAGGGTGGCTATGGAGCGCAAATGTCTAGGTTGCAAGGATCGAGAATGGGAGGCAAGGTGGCCACCATGGAAGGCGACTTCATGTTTTTAGCCATTCGACACGATCAGGCCGCGAAGAAGTTTCTCGGTAAAAACTATCCGGCGAATGGAGGGTTGAATGAGGGCGTTGAAGCATTGCATCAGTTGGCTACGCACCCCTCCACGGCAATGTTTGTTTGTAAAAAACTTGCAACAAGGTTTGTGTCTGATGCACCTTCTGAAAAGCTCGTCACCGAAATGGCGGCTGTCTTTACAAGAACGGACGGAGACATCAAACAAACCATGATGGCCATGCTCAACAGCAGGGAATTTTGGAAGAAGGAGGTTTTGCGAAGCAAGGTAAAATCACCCTTTGAATTGGCCATCAGCACCATCAGGGCTACCAATGCAGATTTGAAGCAGGCTGTACAAATCAACAATTGGTGTGCAAGGATGGGACAAAAATTATATGGATATGCTGCACCAACAGGGTTTCCTGACAGGGCCTCTTATTGGGTCAATACCGGAGCCCTCTTGAACAGGATGAATTTTGGGTTGGCATTTGCTGCCCAGCGCATTCCGGGGGTTAGCACCAACTTGCTTGCATTGAACAACAACCATGAACCAGAATCGGTTGATGATGCACTGCAAACATACAGTGCCATTCTCATGCCTTCGGGCAACAAAAAAGAAAACATCGATCGTATGACTGCCATGGTTAGGGACGAAACGTTGCAATCCAAGCTAGACAAGGCATTGGCTGCCCAACCTTCTTCAGGTATTGAGGAAGACATGTCGGGTGGTGGAGACATGAAGGAAGAGGTGATGACCCCGAAGATGGGCAAGGGAAAAGGGAATGGGAAAAAAATGCCTGAACATGAAATGGGTGTTTCAGGACAGGTGGCACATGTTGTTGGCATCATCATTGGTTCACCCGAATTTCAACGAAAATAAATAAAAATCGATGCAGAACAGAAGGGCTTTCATGAGATCGGGTGCCATGGCACTTTTTGCAACAGGATTGGGCGGTGTTCCTTCCTTTATCACGGCATCAGCCGGGGAAAGAAAAATCGTTCATCCCTATAAAAAAAATAAAACACTCGTCTGCATTTTTCAACGAGGCGCAATGGACGGGCTTATGGCGGTTACACCTTATGGTGATCCCAATTTGAAGTTGCTGCGTCCTAGGTTGTACATGAGTCCGGCGCAAACAGAAGGTCAGTTAATTGACCTCGATGGGAAATTTGGTTTGCATCCGGCGATGGGAGCACTCTCTAGTTATTTTACAGAAGGCAGAATGGCCATTGTGCACGGCGTTGGCAGTCCAAATACAACCCGAAGTCATTTTGATGCGCAGGATTACATGGAGAGTGGAACGCCCAACAGCAAAAGCACTGCCAGCGGATGGTTGAACAGGGCTGTGGGTTTGACGGGCCATGATGCGACGCCTTTCAGTGCAGTAAGTCTAACGGCAGCGTTGCCCCGTTCCATGCAGGGGGCGCATGATTCATTGGCCATCAACAACCTAGAGGAGTTCATGATACAGATGCGGGGCAATCCACTTGCAGGGAACATGGCGGCCAACTCCTTTGAGCAATTGTATGACCAGACTTCCAATCAGTTGTTGAAGCAATCAGGCAAGGAAAGTTTTGAAGCGATAAAAATGTTAGACATCAACCTGATTAAAAATTATGTACCGGCTGCAGGTGCAGTGTATCCGAACAGTCCCTTTGCCAAATCACTCAAGCAAATTGCAATGCTTGTGAAAATGAATGTTGGGTTAGAGGTTGCTTTTGCAGAATCGGGCGGATGGGACACGCATTTCAACCAAGGAACAACAAACGGAGCTTTTGCTCGGAACCTGAAAGATTTTAGCGACAGCATAGCTGCCTTTTGGAAAGACATGTCTGCACACCAAGATGATGTAACGGTTATGACCATGACTGAGTTTGGCAGAACTGTTCACCAGAATGGCACCGGAGGAACTGACCATGGAAGGGGGAGTTGTCTGTTTGTGTTGGGCAATGACATCAAGGGAGGACAAGTTTACCACAACATGGGTTCATTGGCAAAAGAAGCCTTGGAAGACAACCGGGATCTACCGGTAACAACCGACTTCCGTTCTGTATTCAGCGGGGTAGCAAGAAAGCAGCTCAATATTATGGAGGTGGAAAAACTTTTCCCTGGGTGGGCCGGTGATATGCTATCTCTGTAAGGTCTTCATATATCCAAATACATGCAGAAAAAGCTGAGTTTACATTCTACGTGATGGAATGATAGTCTGGTACGTTCCAAGGCATTTGACGCTTGCCATGCATCTTCCTTAAACGGAGGCAGACATCAAATTGCTTGAATTGATAATCCATTGTATTTTTATCGCCCATCAGCAATTACCACCAATGATTTGATTTGAAATTGCTTGTTCAAAAAAGAACTGATTCTTAGGTAGTTCAATCCAAAGCCGTTTGGTGGGAATGTTGAAGCATCAAGGTTGATTTTTTTCCCATCTACACGTGCTGAAGCTTTGTTTTTTTCTGTGTCCCATTTTATATTAATTGTCGTCACTTTTTCTTCCTTAATTGCTTTGTTGAATGTAAAATGTATGGGTGATGCCTTCATCGCCAAGCTGTCGAAAGCCACTGAAAAATGATCAGTCAATCCAATGGATAGTGATATGTTGGCAACAAGCTTGATCTCAAGCGATCCTTTTTTTAGCATGGGAAAATTCCATACACCATCCCTCGGATTTGAACCATGCATGGTCCACTGCTGAAGGTTGTCCATGTTATCGGTTTGTTTTTTTTCTTCCAGCCAGTCTGGGTTGAAAACAACCAGTGAAGCATCGCCTCCTTGTCCGGATACCATCAAGACATTGCCATTAGAAAGCTGAACCGCTGATGGGTAAGCTGTGCCCCTGTCGCCCCTGAGTATAGGCGTTTTGCTGTTGATATTGACCAATATTTCCCTGAATCCATTCCATGTTTTTCCTTCGTTACCCGAGATGGCTGCATGCAAGGTTTCCCTTCCTCCCGCAGCATAACTTTTTTTATCGTCGTGTCGTTGGTCGCTGTTCCACATCAGCAGAATCCTTCCATCTGAAAGCCTGACGGTGCTTGCAGGGGAGTCGGAGGATATAAAGGCAGTTTGTAGGGGTTCAGACCATGTCATTCCAGCGTCGGTAGAAAAGCTTTCATATAGAAATCCTTTGTTGGTTCTGATCAGCATCCAAATCCTTCCATCCTTCAATTCAATGGCATTGGGTTCGATGGCGCCATATCGGGTAACCCAATCGGTTTCTATTGGAATTTTCAATGTTGTTTCGGACCTTTTCCAGGTATTGCCATTGTCTGTTGAGTTGAGTGTCATGACCTGAAAGAGTCCATAATCAGTTTCTCCTTTTTTGGGTTTGTAGGCTCTTGCTGTATCCGATTCAGTCATCGGAATCAACAGATTCCCGTTTTTCAATTGGATGAAACCACGGATGGATCCTACATATCCTACATTGATCATCTTGGGGGTTGACCAATTTCCTCCAGGTTTCATCTGCGTGTACCAGAGGTCAAGGTGCCTCCCCCTGTAGCCGAGCAGGCCAGGATTGAAAATGTGAAAAACACAATGAATAATACCATCTTTATCCTGCATCACTTGGTTGGCATAATAGGCTTCACCCGGCAAATCGAATTCCACCAATGGCTCACTCCAACTCATGCCATCATCATTTGATGAGATGGACATCATTTTTTTTGCATCACCTGGCCTGTTGATGTAGAAGAGTTTAACGAGACCTGATGACAGCCTAATCAAACTTGCTTCATTGGTGGGTGCGTTGCGGATTACAACAGGGGCCTTTGCCATGTTGATATTTCTAGGTTTTTCTCTTGCCCTCATTCCGAAGGGAATGTCTGATTCGATGGTGTCTAAACCAACAATTGGTTGATTAAGAAACGGACTGAGGGCAAGAGTATTTGTCGAATTCATGCTGCACAGTAAAACCAATAAAATTATTGGCTTAAAATATGTAAGTTTTATCTTGAATATTTTTCTAAGTGTAAGCATGTTTAGCATATCATTATTTGATGAAATCACTTTCGCGCAATGACATTCTCAGTTCACCAAACATGGTTGTGATCCAAATTTCTCCCGGGTTTTTTTCTAGTGCATAGGGATAAGATACTTGGCTCTTGGGCTTGGTTGTTTTTGCGATAACAGTAGGGATGCTCCAGTTCATTCCTTCATCTTCAGAAAACATGATAGACAGTTCCTGACGGTGGTTGCTCACGGGCACTTCAGACCAATTATTATCCCCACCACTAAGCGGAAATGTATTTTTTCCTTGCGGCAAATTGTGGTTCCATAGCATCATGAGTCTGCCGCTCTGCAATCTTGTTAGCAAGGCAGGTGCTGAGCTTGCTTTTATTGAAGTTGATTTGAAATTAGTCCATGTTAACCCGTTGTCTGTTGAAATAGTTTCCCATAGCGAACCCCAGTTGGTTCTCATGTACATGAGAAGTTTGCCATCTTTTACTTCTTCAAGTGTAGATTCCGTTACGCCAGAATGGTGGCCAATTCCACCAAGGTCTATCACATTGCTCTGTTTCCAACTTTTACCTTCATCAGCACTTGTGTAAGTAAGCACCGTATGGTGTCCTGGGTTATGCCTCATCATCATGGTTGTGAAAACAACATGCCCATCTTTTGTTTCTATTATGTCTCTGATAGCGCCTGTCCAATCATCATGTAGCTTAATTGGTTCGCTCCATGTTTTGCCATTGTCTTCGCTTCGTACTGTATAAGTAGGCAATATTGAATTTTTTACATCATGTATATCATCTTTCCATACAAAAGGAGATTTTTCGACATCGTTTGCAAATGCCAATATGATGGTTCCTTTTTTTGTTTTGATAAGCGCCCGTTCAATTCTTATCATGAATTTTTCAGGATTTTTAAATATGGGGAATGACTTCCAGGTACTTCCATTGTTGTTGCTTACATAACAATTGGTTGTATCAACTGTCATGATTTTTTTATCGGAGATGTTGATAAATGGTCCCATTTTTAATCCAACTATTTCACTTGTTTTTGGGTGAAGCCAAATATCGTTCGATGTACGTTTGCCTTCATTTACATTGATCGTATCAGTTGGGCGGTTGGGTATATTTTGCGAGTAAGAAAAAAGTGGAAGCATCATCGTTATTTGCAAGAAAAATGATAGGAATTTCTTGAAGATGATTTTGTTAGAGTTGAATTTCATGGCAGTTGATTTTTGTTATGATTTAGATATGGCAGTTGAAATAAGTTTGTGTCATTTATGGTTTTGATGAATACATTCTAATTATGCATGAAAGGTGCTGTTGCAAATGCATGAGAAATTATGCGGCGCATAACCAATTCGTTTTTTATGTTGTGCATCCAGTTTCTTGCTAAGTCAGGCAGAAGTACATTCATCAAACTCTTTGAAAAAAGTTGTTGTAAACGCATTGATTCTTCGGTTTCATTGTTGAAGCCTGCTGTATAAAGTTGTTTTAGTAGTTTGATGAAAAGTACACCGCCTCCGGTAACAACCCCATCAGCACCCATCATGAGGCTTGCATCAAAAACAGATTCATCACCTTGCATGATTGTTCCTGGCCTTGAGCCTTTGTTGGGATATCTTCTTAGCAATTCTGCGAAAGCGCTAAACTGACAAGCAGAATCTTTGATGCCAGCTACATTATCGAGGTTGAGGATTTCGTCAATGGTGTCTACGCTGCAGGAGTTACCTGTAGAGCCAGGTGCATTGTAAAAAATCAATGGTATGGAAGAGGCATCTGCTGTTGTATGAATGTGTTCAACAAGGCTTTTGGGATCTGGAAATTTATTGTAAAAAGGGGAGGTACACACAATAAAATCTGCCCCAATCGCTTCAATAGCTTTTAGGTTTTCGATTGTTTTTCTGGTTGAAGCACCTGACACAGTGGCGAGAACCGGAACTCTTTTGTTTGTATGCGCAACGGCATTTTCAACTGTTATGATGCGTTGTGTATCAGTGAGCGCAACGCCTTCGCCCATGGTACCAAGAACCATGATGGCATCGGCTTCTTCGCCAATGCAATAATCGATTAGGTTTTTTAACGAGGATGTATCTACATCTTCATTTTCAAGAAGGGGCGTGGGCAACGCTATTACTACGCCATGGAGCCTTTTGTCAGTCATTGGAATAATTTTAGGTTAAACCAAGGTAATAAATATGTATGACATATTGGTCGATGCCCTTGAAATCTCCAAAAAAATTAGATTTTTTCCATAAAATACCGCAAATGGCTTTGCATTTTATTTCTGAATTCTGAGGGTGTGCCATGTTTTAACTCGTCTAACAGGTCTCTGTGCGTTGCATTTGTTATTGCATTCATTGTTTTCTGCTTGTTGGTGAGTCCACTGTCTACGTAATCAAAAATCGGCATGAGCATTTCTTGAAAGCGTAGGATGGTTTTATTGCCTGAGATGCGGTATAGCATGGAATGAAACTCAATATCATATTTCAACCGATCAATTCTGTTGGTCGTTTTTTCTTCCTTTTCAACGATTTCTTCCAGTTTTTTCAATAATTCGGGTGTTTTTCGGAGAAATAGGATTTCTCCTATTCCCATTTCAATAACAAGTCGCATTTCGAATATGTCTTTCATGGTTTCGCCATCCAACAGTTTTGGATTCATTACCCTTTGCATGTTGGTGAGCACGTCTGGTCTGGTTATGACCATGCCCCTATTTTTTCTTGATTCAATGATTCCGAGCATTCTGAACCTTGAAATAGCTTCTCTAACAGCTGTTCTGCTTACACCCATCGCCTGCGCCAAGTCCGTTTCTTTTGGTAGAAGGTCTCCTGGATTGAAATTTTCATTTTTAAGGTATTCTTCAAGGCGGATTTCTATTTTGTCTACTTGAGACAAATTATTGACTGGCTTAAGTCTGGTTAACGGCATAATAGAGATGTTTGTTTCGCCAATGTGAATTGGTCTGCAAATTTCGGTTTAATAAAATTGTTAAAAAAAAGTTGTTTTCTTGAAAATATTCTTATTATTGTAATATGTACGACATATATGGTTTTTCAACAATAAACTTAAAACTCCAACTGACGCGTATGAAAAAAGCATTACTGATTTTAAGCATTTCATTCTTTTGGCTCGGATCAATTCTAGCTCAGGGTTCAAAGATTTCAGGAAAGGTTGTTGCTTCTGATGATGGCAGTCCATTGGCTGGCGTTTCAATTAGTATCAAGGGGAAGTCTATCGGAACCCAAACAACCAAAGAAGGTACTTTCACCATCGACGGGGGTACAAACGACTTGTTGGTTGTTTCTTTTGTGGGATACCAAACCCAAGAAATTCGTTTGGGTGGCTCATTGATAGTTCAGGTTTCGATGAAGCCTGATGCATCAAAGCTGGGCGAAATTGTTGTGGTGGGTTATGGTACCCAATCCAGGAAAAACGTTACCAGTGCAATCTCAAAGCTTGATAATGATGTTTTGGCATCTGTTCCTAGAGCAAATGTTGGTAGTGCATTGCAGGGTTCTGTGTCAGGTTTGCAGGTAGTGAATGCAACTGGAACTCCTGGCGCTACTCCATTGATTATCTTACGCGGCGGTGCTTCAATCAACAATCCGGGTTCTCCTTTGGTTGTTGTTGACGGTATCATCCGTGCATTCAATGATGTTTCTTCAAACGATATTGAATCAATAGAAATACTAAAAGATGCTGCAGCAACCGCCATTTATGGGGCTAGAGCAAACAATGGCGTAATCCTAATTACAACCAAGCAAGGTAAAGCAGGAACATCGCAGATTTCTTACAAATACACAGCAGGGTACAATCAAAACAGGCAAGGGTATGAATACATGAACGCCAAGGATTTTATCTATTATAACAGGTTGGGTAACCTCAATTCAGGAAGGACCCTTGCTCAGGTGAATGCATCTAGGGGATATGGATTACTTACTTCAGTTGCGGATCTTGCCACTTTTGACATAAGGAAATACGACGCCTCAAATGCATACCTCATGAGCAATGGATGGGATACCGTTCCTGACCCTTATGGTGGAACCATCATCTTCAAGGATCATGCCGATGAGATGAATGATTTGGTATTCAGGAACACCAAAACAAATGATCATTTTGTTAACATGTCTGGCGGTAATGATAAGGGAAAATATTATGCCAGCTTTAACTATTACAATGAGGATGGTGTTGTTATTGGGTCAAGCTACAAACGGTTCACTGCAGACTTGAATGGATCTTACAAAGTTAAACCGAATGTGGAGGTAAGCTCAGCAGTAAATATGTCAACCTCTGCTCAGTATGGAACCATCGCTTCAGAGAGTAACACATTTTATAGGTCTTTAGCTGTATGGCCAACATTCAATCCATGGATTGATTCAGCAAAAACAATTCCCAATCCGGGAAACTCTAACTCCGACGGCAATCCAAAATATTGGTTGGATAAAACGACCAGGACCAATGAGGTTAACAGGATAACAGCATCCGCTGCTGTAAAGTGGGACCTATCCAAAAACCTTTATATCAAGGCGACTGGTTCAGCCTATTTGTTTGAAAACCTAGATGAATCATTTACGAAGGCTACCCAAGTGTATGCCAATATTTTTTCAACACCTGTTACCTTCAATAACTCAACCCGGCCTTCTTCTGCGAACTTCTCCAGGGCCTTCCAAACACAATATAACGCCATCATCAACTATACCAAAACAATTGGGAAGTTACACAACGTGAATGCTATGCTCGGTAGTGAGTTCTTTAATACAAGGGCCTTTGACATGCAAACTGCTGGAACATTGGCCCCTACTGATGAAGTTCCCACAGTTAATGCAGCAACAGTTTTTGCAGCTGGTAGCAATTATTCTACAAGGTCTGAATATGCCATTGCTTCCACTTTTGGAAGGTTGACTTATGACTATGATCAACGTTTTCTGCTCTCTGCTGTGTTCCGCCGTGATGGTGTTTCGAGCCTTGCAGAAAGCAACAGGTTTGGTTTTTTCCCAGGTATGAGTGCAGGTTGGAATATTCACCGTGAAAAGTTCTTCAAGAACAGTTCATTGTCAAATGTGATTTCCTCCTTGAAACCACGCGTCAGCTATGGTCAGAATGGAAATGTTTCAGGACTAGGCCGTTATGAAGTACAAGGTGCTTATGGTGCACAAACCTTATACAACAACAATGGAGGATTTCTGTATACAGGTATCACCAATCAAGACCTTAGGTGGGAGAAAAGCAAGACTACAGACATAGGACTTGATCTTGGACTTTTAGGCAACAGGGTAACTGTAATTTTTGATTATTTTGATCGTGTAACAAGTGATTTGTTGACCAACTTGGCGTTGCCGAGTTATACCGGATTCACTTCTGTGAAGACAAATCTGGGATCCTACCAAAATAAGGGGTATGAATTAACCGTGAATGGAACGGTGCTTAACAATCCCGGTGGATTCAAATTAGAACTGAGTGCAAATGCATCATTTGTAAAAAATAAAATCCTTAAGCTTCCTTTTAATGGAAATGAGTTGAACCGTCAGGGTGGTTTACAGCTTTACGATCCTGCTACCGGAAAAGTTATTTGGGTTGGTGGATTGCAAGAAGGCAAGCAATTAGGTGATCTTTTTGCATTCAAGCAAGTTTCTATATTCAAGGATGATGCGGAAATTGCAAAAGTTGCAGGAAACAGGTGGGATCAAGTTGCTTTAATTGGTGGACCAAGTCGCCCTGGAGCAAACAAAATTACGCCTGGTGATGTAAATTGGTTGGATATTGACAAAAACGATACAATTGACTCAAGAGATCAGGTAAACGTAGGAAATATTTATCCAAAATGGACTGGTGGATTCTCCCTCAACTTGAGCTACAAAGGATTTTCTTTGTACACAAGATTTGAATTTGCAACCGGTCATACCATTTACAACGACCTGTTCGCAAGAACACTTGGTAACTTCCAAGGAACGTTCAATTATTTTGTTGATCAGAAAAGGGCTTGGTCTCCAACCAACACGAATACAGACATTCCAAAAGTATATTATGCAGATCAGGTTGCTGCACCTATAGGAAAGAAAAACTATACTCGTATCAACAATGCAAGCGCAGCAATCAACAGCAACAATTCAAACATGTATGAAAAGGGCGACTATCTTGCCGGAAGGGAAGTTACACTGTCATATGAACTTCCTAGAAATATACTTTCCAAAACAAAGTTCCTCACAAGGGGTAGGGTATATGCAAGTGGTTCCAACCTGTTTTACATGACCAAGTTTACTGGGCCAACGCCAGAGCCACCTGTTTCGGGCGGTTCAATCACCGGTTATTACAATGGTTTGTATCCAGTACCAAGGTCATTTGTTTTTGGTGTAGAGGTGGCATTCTAATTTAGGAAGATAATACATACTTAAATGTTTAAAAGATATAACATGAAAAATAAAATCAACTTGCTTTCCATCGCTATTGGAATGTTGATCCTCATCAGTTCATGCAGCAAGCAGCTTGATCTTGCTCCCATAAGCAGTGTTGGCGAAGGTAATTTTTGGAAAACACCAGAGCAGGTCGATGCTTTTGTGAATGGTATTCATACCAGGTTCAGAACCCATGTGCAGCGTTTCTTGTTCTTGGGCGAACTTAGGGCTGATATTCAGGGTACAGATCCTGGAACCAGCTCTTCTTTCACTGGAGAGTCAACCGCAGGCAATGAAAGGATGTGGAATAATACCTTGGGTTTGGATGCAGCTGGTGTGGCTGATTTTGGCGGTTTTTATGCCAACATCAACCAGTTGAACTTGCTCATTTCCAAACTGAATAACACCAACATTACCACAGCTGCCAACAAGGGATACTATCTTGGAATTGCACATGGTATGCGTGCGTTTTACTATTTTCAAATGCACATGGCATGGGGTAAGGCCATTATACAAACAGAGCCTACAGCTTCTATCGACATATCGAATCTTGCAAAGGCTGCTGCTACAGAACAGGAGTTGTTGAAACTCATCAAAGATGATATCGAAAAATCCCTCACCGCATTTGGAACAAACTATACTTACAGGAATACAAAAAGTTTTTGGTCGAAGAATGCAACGTTGATGTTGAAGGGAAATGTTTATCTGTGGACAGCACAGAAGGGCGGTGGTACCGCGGATGCAACAGTTGCCAAAACAGCATTGCTTGATGTACAAGCCAATGGTGCATCTACTTTGCAGGCATCTTTCGCCAATATTTTTGCCACCACAACAAGGGGCAACAGTGAAGTAATCTTTGCGAGCCGCCATTTGTTGAATGAGGCTACATTGCCCATTATCAATTTTGTTCCCCAAACAGGTTTGGTCATCAATTTTCACGACTCCATTTCCAAGAGGAAATTTGACGTGGTTAATGACAACTGGGGAGGTACTTATTTATTCCCGATGATGATGTCAACATTCAGGAGATTCAATGATCGGGATACCAGAAAATTAGCTTCTATTCAGCCATGTTACAGGTTAACCGGTACAACCTATACCTTAGCTGGTGTATTTGTCAGCAAATACAAGGGAGAGCAAAATGCAGGCCTAAGGGCTTTTACAAATGATTATATCATATACCGTCATGCCGACCTGCTTTTGATGCTTGCAGAGGCAAAACTATTGTTGGGCGAAAGCCCCGCAGCAGAGATTAATCTTGTGCGGTCACGTGCTTATGGAGCGGGCTATGTTGCAGCCACTGATGCATTCCCGAATCAGGCAGGTGATGCTGATGCAAAAGAAGCCATCCTTAAGGAGCGATATCTTGAATTCATCATGGAAGGCAAGCGCTGGTTGGATCTCAGGCGTTTCGGTGATTCCTATATTTTTAAGTATACAAGTGTTAAAGCGTCAGAAGCATATAAAGTGCTTTGGCCAATAGACAGAACTACACTTACCAACAACAAGTCATTGGAACAAACGCCGGGATATCCTGCGTTCTAATTTTTCTTCAAATCGCAGCAGAATTCTGCTGCGATTTTTTTTAACTTCCATTTCAAATCCTTCAGCTGCACTTTTATGAAGAGAATAAAGCTGTTAATAATTCATTGTGTCTTGATAGCTGCTTGTTTTAATACAAGCCAAGTTTACGCCAATACTTATTTAGACACCTCTATTAGAAAAGTCTTGCAAATGCCACCGGGCGATGACAATCCTCGCAACAGCGAATGTGATTTTGTCACCCTTTCCAATGGAGACATCATGCTTGTTTATAGCCATTACACCGGAAAATCTTCCAGCGATCATGCAACTGCATTTCTTGCTTCAAGGATATCAAAGGATGGTGGAAAAACTTGGTCGGTTCAAGATGAATTGGTATTGAAGAACGAAGGCAAGATGAATATCATGTCCGTCTCTCTTTTGCGTCTAAATAATGGGAAAATCGCCTTGTTTTATTTAAGAAAAAATTCATTAGAAGACTGCATCCCGATGGTTAGGTTTTCCGAAGATGAAGGTAAATCTTGGTCGGCGCCTAACCCTTGTATCAATGATCAAAAGGGATATTTTGTATTGAATAACAACCGTGTTATTCAACTGAAAAATGGCCGGTTGTTGTTGGCTGTTGCGTTGCATCAAACACCTACTACTCCATGGAATCAGGTTGGAAATCTTTATAGTTATTATTCAGACGACAATGGTACAACTTGGCTTTTGGGAAGTGAAGTGATGAATCCAGACGGTGTATTTACACAAGAGCCAGGTGTTGTAGAATTGAAAAATGGGAATGTGATGATGTTTATCAGAACAAACTCAGGGTTTCAATATAAGTCAATCTCAAAAGACAAAGGAATACATTGGACCCCAGCAGAAAAGAGCAACATCGTTTCTCCGCTATCTCCTGCTTCCATTGCAAGGGTTCCTGGCAAGCGTGACCTATTATTGGTTTGGAACAACAATGATGGATCTGACCCAATTACGAAAGGGAAACGCACCCCGTTAAGCATAGCCATTTCCAAAAATGATGGGAAGACTTGGGAGCATACTAAGATGCTTGAGCCTGATCCGGATGGTTGGTATTGCTATATTGCTATTCACTATGTAGGTAAAAAAGTATTGCTTGGATATCTTGGGGGAAGTCAAAAAAAGAAAACAAGACTTGCACAAATCGATGTTTCATTGGTTGATTTGGATTGGATTTATAATTGAGTATCTTGAAGATTAAACATGGAACAACCTCTTATATTTGATTCAAAAAAGGATGGACCTATTGTGTTGATCACCGCGGGCGTTCATGGTGATGAATATGAACCCATCATTGCAGCGCGACAGTTTTTTGCAATGCTTGAAGATAAATTGATTATCGGGAAGGTACTAATTGTTCCATGCGTAAACAGCACAGCTGTTGATCTTCACACGAGATATGGTGATGATGGGTTGGACCTCGCTCGGGTTTGTCCAGGCAACCCCAATAGCTCTTCAACTGAAAAAGATGCTGCTGAAATTAGTGAATTGATTAAGCATGCAGATTACCTGATAGACCTTCATACAGGTGGGAGAATTCTGGATATTTCCCCCATGGTAGGGTATATGCTTCACCCCTCTGAAAAGGTGCTTGCCGAACAAAGAGAAATGGCAAAAGCATTTGGACTCCCCATGATCTGGGGAACAGAATGCTCTCCCAATGGGCGAACACTTTCTGTTGCAAGAGACGCCATGGTGCCAGCTATTTATGTTGAGTATGGCGGTGGTTCTACAGTTAGACAAGAAATTATTGAATCATATACATCAGGTTGTTTATCGGTATTGACTTATTTAAAAATGGTTGACATTGACGTAAAAGAAAGCACGTCGCTGAAATATTGGGTTGAAGACCCAACTCCACTGAATGGCCACCTACAATCTAAAATGCCTTCGCCGAAAGATGGTATTTTTGTGCCAAATAAATCTGTTGGTGATGATATCAACGAAGGAGAAATGATTGGACAGATAATTGATATGCAATCAGGAAATAAAATTCCAATCTATGTACAAGAAACAGGAATAATTTTATTTCTTCGTTGTGATGCCGTCGTAAAAAAAGGAGATTCACTCGGAGGTATTGTGCCAGTCAACAGTAATTTATCAAGACAAATCTATGATTAATAGCAAAGTTGCCATCATCACCGGTGCCGCAAAAGGCATAGGCAGGGAAACTGCCATTAGGTTTGCCCAAGAAGGGTATTACCTGACGTTGGTTGATATTGACGGTGATTTACTCGATGATTTGAAGTCTTTTATTTCAAAAGAGTATCACGTTGAAACAATTACCTGTGTGGGAGATTTAGCTGTAGAATCCTTTCTTCAAATGATTGTTTTTCAAACTATTTCAACATGGAAAAAGATCGATGTTCTTGTTAACAATGCAGCTTGGAGAACAATTGAAACCATGCGTTCGATTTCTATGCAAACATGGAATCAAACGATGCAAATTTGTGTTACCGCACCTGCATTTTTATCACAAATGGTCGCCGAATCAATGGAAAAAAACAATGAGGGAGGGGTTATTATCAATGTTTCAAGCATGATGTCTGATAGACCCGCAGGAAGTAGTCCAGCTTATATTGCTGCAAAAGGTGCCCTAGAAAGTCTAACAAGAGAATTGGCTGTAACATACGGCAGAAGCGGGATTAGGGTTGTTTGTGTAAAACCGGGTTTTATAGATACAGATCTTAGTAAAGATTATAAAAGTACCAATGGGGAAGAACTTTCTGATGTACTGGCAACATATTTGATTGACGCTACTCCTTTAAAAAGCCCAGCCTCTCCTGTTCATGTTGCCGATGCTATTTTATTTCTATGTTCAGACCAAGCTGGATTTATTACTGGCACATCCCTTACGATAGATGGAGGTTTTACGGCAAACATGAACAGTTATCAACTTAAAAAACGACAGTTCCCTAAAGAATTTTGATATGTGGAAATATGAAGAATTTTTACTGCCAATTGCTTTAGAGCACCGTGTTTCACTTGGTGAAGGCAATACGCCTTTGGTCAAATCAAGGTACATTGGCCCATCACTGGGATTAAACAATCTTTATTTTAAATTGGAAAATTTAAATCCTTCTGGCTCATATAAAGATCGATTTTCATCAGCATTTATCAGTTCAATGAAAAGCAAAGATCAGCGTATTTGCATAGCTACATCCAGTGGAAATACCGGTGCTGCTTTGTCTGCTTATAGCGCAGCGGCAGGTATTCAATGCATACTCATAATCGTTGATGGTGCACCAATTCCCAAAATCAAACAAATGCAGTTGTATGGAGCTAAGACCATCATGGTTGAGGGGTTTGGCAAGGATACCCAAAAAACCAAAGAGGTATTTGATGATTTAGACGAACTCACTTCATCTTTTGGAGTTCCTCTTCCTGTAAGCGCTTTTGTTTATTGTCCAGAAGGCATGCAGGGGGTACAAACCATCATGTATGAACTGATGGAGGCTATTGATGTTGATCATGTTTTTTCGCCTTCAGGCGGTGGTGGACTAACACTCGCAATGGCTTATGGTGCCAATGTATTTTCATCAAAAAATAATTCAAAAAAACCAAAGGTACATTGCGTTCAACCTGAAGGCAATGATACCATCGCATCAGCATTAAGACGAGGTGATGAAACAGCTTCTGTTATCCCAGGAGCAACAACAAAAATAAGTGGACTTCAAGTGCCCAATATTCTTGATGGAAATGAAGTAATTAACGAATGCAGAAAGCTTGGTGGGAATGGGTATGTTGTAAGCGACAAAGATGTATTTGAGTTTCAAAAAAAAATGGCCCAATGCGAAGGAATTTTTTCTGAACCGGCAGGTGCTGTTTCCCTTGCAGGATTGGCCAAGGCAGTCGAATACAACGAGGTTGACAAGGACGACAACATTGTATGTTTGGTTACAGGCAGTGGCTTCAAAGACATGCTCTCAGTTGAAAATAATTTTGCTCTACCAAATATAGAAAGAGTTGGAGCTGAGTTAATGAAAGAAAAAATATACAAACACAATAAATTAACACAAAATAAATAACAACGATGAATGAAGCTGTAGAATTTAAGGGCCTTTGGCCTGCCTTATTTACACCCGTTACAAGCAACGGAACTGTAAATGAAAAGGAACTTGAAAAAATGATTGAACTGATTGTTGCACAAAAACTTGACGGGATTTATTTATTGGGGTCTACTGGCCAAGGGTTTCTTTATAGTGAGTCAGAAAGAATGCATATCGCAAAGTTATCTCTTGATATTGTAAACAAACGATTGCCTGTTATTGTCCAAGTTGGTGCCATGTGTACCGACGAATCCGTAAGGCTAGCCATGCATGCAGAAGAACATGGTGCTGATGGTGTTTCTTCAGTAGGGCCAATCTACTATGCTGCTTCGCCAGCTATGGGGATGGCGCATTATAGTAAAATTGCAGGAGCCATCAAGATACCATTTTTCCCATATCAGATTGGAAACTCACCTATGACTGATGAGATGATTTTGCAGTTGTTAGACATACCCAATGTGAGGGGGTTGAAGCTGACCACAAACAGCATGCTAGACATTAGCGCCATCAAAATAAAATCTCAAGGAAAGCTTTTGCTTTTCAGCGGATCAGATGAATTGATGTGTCAAGCTGCAGTATGTGGAACCATTGGAGCCATTGGTTCTACCTACAATCTTTTTGGACCTGTTTGTCAGTATGTACGCAAAGAATTTTTAAACGGAAATGTACAGTTAGGGATTGATTTTATGATTGAATTTCAGGAATTAATACTTGAAATACTTCCATGCATTTGGACTTTTTTTCACCGTGGTATGTTGTTGCGCCATGGCATTGACATTGGAAAGCCCAAAGCACCATTGCTAGCACCTGAATTAAAATGGAGCGATGAGGAATTGATGAGAAGGATCACTAAGATAGAGAGCTTCATGCCAAAATCATGGTTTAACTTTTAATTATTATTCAATGAAACAGATAGAAGTAATTACAGGCACTAGAGTTCCTCAAAGTCACCTCCCTTTTTCTCCTGCAATTAAGGCAGGTGATTATGTTTTCATCTCGGGTCAAGCATCCGTAGATGATGAAGGTAAAATTGTAAATGGAACATTTGCAGAAGAATGCAGAAGGTCATTTGAAAATTTAGGGAAAATCCTCAGTGCTGCAGGGCTTGATTTTTGTGATGTGATACAAGTTAGGAATTATGTAAACCATCAAGAAGATCTTGCAGAATTCAACCAGATATACCGGGAATTTTTCAGCACACCTTTTCCTGCAAGAACAACCATCATGGGCTGTTTGGGAACATTGTTGAAATTTGAAGTGGATGCGGTAGCTTATTCTCCTAAATAAAAATCATGAAGGTTGCATTGCTAGGCATAGTTCATGAGTCTAATACTTTCGTTAAAGAGCTAACGACGCTGGATCATTTTCGTAAAAGTCGTTGGCTTTTTGGAAATGATATCATCAATGAATACAAGGATGCTTTTCACGAGATTGGAGGCATGATTGAAGCTATGGATGAAGCCGGTATTGAAATTGTTCCTGTTATGTATGCCGAAGCCACACCAGGTGGAATGGTTGCCACTGAAGCCTATGAACAGCTAACTGAAAAAATGTTTTCCTCATTACAACAAGCGCTTCCAGTTGATGGTTGTCTAGTTGTGCCACATGGTGCAGGCGTATGTGAATCTTATCCGGATATGGACGGACATTGGTTGGCTAAATTGCGCGAAATTGTCGGCAGCAGCATGCCTATAATTGGAACTATAGACCCACATGCCAACGTAAGTAAGTTGATGATTGAATCAACAAATGCCCTGGTGGCCTACAAGACAAATCCACACATCGATCAACGCAGTGTTGGAAAAGAAGCGGGTAAATTAATGGCTGATTTTCTATCAAAAAAAAATAATCCCCTCCAATTTTTCTCATCCCTTCCTCTCGCCATCAGCATCGAACAGCAGTTTTCTGAAAAAAACCCTTGTAAGTATTTGCTGAATCTAGCCAAAGAAATAGGCACACGAGAACATATTTTATCAACCAGCATTGTATTGGGCTTCCCTTATGCAGATGTAAAAGAAATGGGTTCTTCAGTCATTGTTATTTCCAACGACCAAACCGCAGGTAGGGATGCCCTTCTAGATCTTGAAAATTATATCATCTCAAATAAAGAGTTATTTAATGGCGTTAAGGAAGATATCAGCCAACTACTTGGATCCTTGGATGAATGTAAGAAGCCCATTTTATTGTTAGACATGGGTGATAATGTAGGAGGCGGCGGTCCTGGCGACAGCACATATTTGCTTGATGCGTTGGAAGATGCGGGGAAGGAAAATACCTTTATTTGTGTGTATGATCCCAAAGCTGTTGAATCCCTTAGAAATTCACAAGAGGGTGAAGAAATTGAATTGACATTTGGGATGAATCCACATGGAAATCTAACGAGACCAAGGTTGGTTACCTTGCTTTTTAAAGGATCCGGTGTTTTTGATGAGTTAAAACCACGACATGGTGGTCAAATACATTTTGACATGGGCGATATGTCCATTGTAAAAACTAAACAAAGTAATGTAGTAATGCTGACTTCATTAAGGGTGCCCCCTTATAGCCTTCAGCAATTGTTGGCATTCGGTATAGATCCAATGAAGTTCGACGCGATTGTTGCCAAAGGTGTTAATGCCCCAATAGCTGCATATACTGGGCTTTGTGAAACAATGATTCAGGTAAATACGCCAGGATTAACGCAGGCGGACATGACTAAATTTCATTATGAAAATCGAAGGATACCTCTTTTCCCATTTGAGCAAGATAAAATAAGCACGCATGTTGACTGAAAATAAGTATTTAACTAAGTTAGCATCGTTGGAGTTTTATACGGAAGGCCCGGCCATTGACAAAGCGGGTAATATCTATTTTACAACCCTAACGGGTGGTTCGATCATGAAATTAGACAGTCATGGTGAACTGAGCGAATGGGCTAAAACAGCTTGTCCAAATGGCCAAATCATCCTTGAAAACGGTGACCATTTGGTATGCGACAGCAAGATGGGTAAAGTTTTGAGGTTTTCAGAAGAGGGTAATTTTATCAGGGATGAATCTCATGAAACCTGCGCTGGAGTGAAGGTTCATGTTCCAAACGACTTGTTGGTTGATGGTCAGGGTAACCTTTATTTCACAGATTCAATCAGGCATACAGGTTCTGTTTTTTTTATAGGTGCTAATGGAGATGAGCACCTGATTGAAACAGGGTTAGATTATCCAAATGGACTAAAACTCTCCAACGATGGCAGTGTACTATATGTGGCTGAGAGTTATAAAAACCGAATCATCAAAATAAGGCTAAATTCAACTGGGTATTCGATTGGCGGATATGAGGTTTTTATAGATCTTCCAACGAATGCCTCTGGAGAGGCAATCGGGAATTTGCCTGATGGGATTGACATCAACAAACAGGGTATGATGGCCATTGCACATTATGGGATGCAGGCGGTTCAACTTGTTTCAGCTGATGGTGATTTGATAACATCGATTGATACCAATCTGCCCTGTACAAGCAATGTTTATTTTGAAAACGACAACACCTTGCTAGTAACAGGCGGGTATGCTGAACCTGGGCCAGGAGCCGTTATGAAATTAAAAATCAATTAAATCATCGACATGAAAAAGAGAAAGTTGTTATTCAATGTGTTCGTCTTATTTTTTTTCATGTCATTATACCAACAAATGAACGCACAAAATATGCCAGAATTTTTTGAATTGCCTTCACTACCCAACACAGAAGGAATGGCCGGAATGTTTGCTGGGAAAAGCAATGGGAGTCTATTTTGTATGGGAGGCGCGAATTTTCCAGATAAAAAACCTTGGGAAGGTGGAAAGAAAATCTGGTATGATGTTATTTTCATGCTTGATGAAAAAAGCGGATGGTCTAGGCTCGAACAAAAACTACCAACACCATTGGCTTATGGCATTGCTGTAGATTACAAAGATGAAATTATCATCGTGGGAGGAAATGACGACAAAGAATTTCATTCAGCTGTATTTGGACTTCATTGGGATGGCCATTCACTGAAACAAAGAAACCTGCCCACCCTTCCAAAAGCGCTCGCAAATATGGCCGGTACATTGGTAGGAAATTTGATCATTGTGGCAGGAGGAACCTCTAGCTTTCAAGGATTGCCATTGTCTGACTGCTATGCGCTTGATTTAGAAGACTTAGGGTCTGGTTGGGTAGTTATGCCAACATGGCCAGGTCCGGCAAGAACACAGCCCGTAAGTGGCTCATACGGGGGTAATTTTTTCTTGTTCAGTGGAGAGATGGCGGGAGTTGACATGAGTGGCAATCCGAGAAGGTATATGTTACAAGATGCATATCGATTCAAGCCCGAAAAAAGTTTGGGGAAATGGACAGGGACTTGGGAAATTCTGCCGGTTATGCCAAAGGCAGTTTCGGCATCAGCCAACCCAGTGCCAGTGCTTGACAATGGGGATTTTGTTTTTTGGGGTGGTGTAGATGCAACAGCAGCTGTACACAAAGATCCAATTACACATCCGGGGATTGACAAAAAGGTATTTCTATATGGAGCAGATACGCAAGTATGGTCGTTTGCAGGCATAGCAGAAAAGTACCAAGCGAGGGTAACCTTACCAACCGTTTTATGGAAAGGTAACTGGCTATATATCAGTGGGGAGATCAAACCTGGAATCAGGATAAATTCGATTGTTGGCATCAAAAATAAATGATAAAATAATGACTTTCCCAAAACCAATAAGTTCAAAAGCGTGGATGACAGTGGCTTTGCTGTGTATAGTGGCTTCATTGAATTATCTCGATAGAACGATGATCACCACAATGAGGTCGTCTATAATGTTAGAGATACCCATGACCGAAGCGCAGTTTGGATTATTGTCTTCTGTTTTTCTTTGGGTATATGGATTGCTTAGTCCATTTGCAGGGTATATTGCTGATAAGTTCAACAGGAGCAGGGTTATTCTTGTTAGTCTGTTTGTATGGTCGGCTGTTACCTGGATGACTGCTTACGCAACAACATTTAATCAACTCTTGCTTACCCGCGCACTGATGGGAATCAGTGAGGCCTGCTATATTCCTGCTGCCCTTGCCTTGATTGCAGACTACCATGGAAAAAGAACACGGTCACTCGCAACAGGCATTCACATGGCCGGAATCATGGCTGGGCAAAGCCTTGGTTTTGTTGGTGGATGGATTGCTGAAGAATTTACATGGAATACATCATTTACAGTATTGGGGATTTTTGGAATATTCTATTCCATCATTTTGGTGACCTTGCTTAAGGATCCGAAGCAGCTGTCAATTGAAGTGGGTTCAACTTCCAAAAAGGAAGTCAATTTCAGGGATGCGGTAGGAAGGATGTTTGGCAATCGTTCGTTCAACATGGCCTTGATCTATTGGAGTTTGTTGGGCGTGGTGAGTTGGTTGGTGATGGGTTGGCTGCCCACTTATTACAAGGAGCACTTTAGCCTGTCTCAGACTGTTGCCGGACTCTATGCCACAGGGTATCTCTACCCTGCATCACTGGCAGGGGTAATTGTGGGAGGGATTCTTGCTGATCGGTGGAGTAAGAAAAATGAAAGGGCAAGGGTGCTGGTTCCTGTGATCGGTCTTGTTGTGGCTGCACCTTTTATTTTTATGGCAAGTACAACTTCCTTTCTTCCAGCCGCCATAGCATTTTTTGTGGTTTATGCATTTACCAGGGCATTTTCAGATTCCAACATGATGCCTATTTTATGCACGATTGTTGACGAACGATACAGGGCAACCGGATATGGTATTTTGAACATGTTCAGTTGCATTGTAGGTGGTTTGGCATTATATGCAGGAGGCATCTTGCGCGACGCAAAGATTGACCTCTCACATATCTATCAGTTTGCAGGAGTCACGATGTTGTTCTGCGCTTTTATTCTTTATAAGGTAAAGCCTAAAATCGAGGCATAATGGTTAATAACATTAATTGCAGATTGAAATCACGAAAGATGAACATGCCCGTCAAATGGCAACTGCTGTTTGGAATTGTCTTCTTTTTTACAATTGATGCCGGTATTGCACAAACGAAAAAAACAAAGCAATCAACAGTTGATTTTGGAGTTGTTTTCAATGAGGATGGTGATTTTGCCTTTCTGAGTCCTGATCCAATCAAAGCCAAGCAGTTGCTCGAGTTGAATGTGGCTGCGCATGCTGCGCTGGGCATCAATACCTATACGTTCAGCCTCGGTGCTGGAAGCGATGTTTTGTATTACAACACAAAGGTTGCAAGTCCTTACGGATGGAGGCAGACAAGCTATGAAAGTAAAGACTCCAATTGGGCGGCAAGAATCAGGAGTGCACGGAGTTGTATTGCCGCAGGGATGGATGCTGTTATGGTGGCAGGCCAAGAGGCAAAACGGAGCGGGATGCGCTTTATTCCCAGCCTGCGGATGAATGACAGCCACTTCATGACTGATCCTTACAATTATCCACTGACCGGAAAATTTTGGATTGAGAACGGTGAAAAGTTCAAAATTGGAAAAAGCCCTCTTGCCTTTAGCAAGGACTATGGAAATCTTTTTGACTATACCCACAAGGAAGTACGTGATTTTCGGTTTGCTGTTTTCGAAGAGGCGATTATGCTTCACCAGGACATCATCGATGGATTTGAGTTAGATTTCAACCGCGTTCAAGTTTTTTTTCCAAGAGAGAAGAATGAAGAGGGAATGAAATTGATGACAGCGCTGTTGCGCAAGGTGCGGAATAGACTGAATTTGCTAGCAAAGCAAAAGGGTAGGCCCATGCATCTTTTCGTGAGGGTTCCTCCGTCAACTGCTGCTTGTTATTTAGCCGGTCTCGACATCAATGCGTGGATAAAGGAAGGATTGGTTGATCTGGTTACGCCCTCTCAGCTCATGACATTGGCACATGATATGCCCATTCAAGACATGGTTGATTTGGGAAAAAAACATGGTGTGCGAGTTTATCCCTCTTTGTTCCCCAGGACGAGTTTTAGAAAAGCGATGCTATCAGGTGTTAGTGACTATGGCATGGATTTGCCTTATGGACGGATTGCAACCCTCGCAGAATTGCTAGGTGCCGCTGCCAATTACAGGATGATGGGGGCAGAAGGGTTTTACCTTTTTAATTTTAAGGGTGGTGATAAGGACCAGGGGCTTAGGCCACATCCAGATTGGATGTATGCCTTGGTGGCTGGTTTGAAAAATGAGAAGCTCAATACTGGCGACAAAGTATATGCGATTACCAAATCCTATTACAACGATGAAAAGCAACCCTCCTATGCTTATGTCAAACAACTTCCCCGCCAATTGCAGGGCGAGGAAATTTTTGAGTTGTTCCTTGGAGAAAATATAGCCACTGCAGTTTTCCCGCTAAAGTCCTGTTTGTTAAGGGTTGGTGCAAAGGATAGCTTATCCATCAATATAAAGCTCAATGGAGCGACATTGACACCGTTTAAGGTATTCACGGAAGAGGCCTATTCAACTGGAAAGAAACTTCCTCCAGACCTTGCAGCCTATTCGTGGATCTACCTTATCAATGATCCTGGCATCTTGAAAAAAGGCAATAATGCATTGGACTTGAGTGGAACAAAAACAACCATCACCGATATAGAATTGGGCTTTTCCTATTTCAACCAGCTAGATCTATTCATGTTGGGTAAAAAACTACCCGCAATCAATCAACAGGGAAGCAAATAAATCAAACACAATAAACAGAAATCATGTCAGGAATAAGTTATGCAAAATCAGCCGCATTGTTGGAAAGGGCAAAGAAAGTGATTGCAGGGGGAGTGTCATCTGAGTTTAGGAAATATGGCCATCCCCATGCAATTTTTTATACACATGCAAAAGGCAGCCGCATCTACGATGTAGATGGAAACGAGTACTTAGATTTTACCCTGAGTCAGGGACCAATGATTGTAGGACATTCACATCCAAGGGTGATGAAAGCTGTTGAGGAATACTCAGCACTTGGACAGATGTTTGCAGGGCAGCATATCCAAGAAATAGAACTCGCTGAAAAGTTGAATGAAATCATTCCATCTGCAGAATTGATGCGTTTTTGTTTAGATGGCTCAGAGGCTGTACAAACTGCTTTTCGGGTGTCTAGAGCCAAAACAGGAAAGAAAAAATTTATCCGATTTGAAGGCCATTATCACGGCTGGCTTGATAATGTAGCGTGGGGCTTATCTGCCCCTTCTGTTGAAGCGATGGGGGACAGGGAAAACCCTGTAGCTTTTCCTTGGTGCCAAGGATTGTCTGAACATGCGTCTGACGAATTTATCATACTTCCATGGAATGATTTGGAACTGTTGCAAAAAACAATGGAAGAAAGGCATCATGAAATTGCGGCCATCATTACCGAACCTGTTATGTGCAACAGCGGTTGCATCTTGCCAAAAGCAGGATTTCTTCAGGGCATACGTGATATTTGTGATCTATATGGTACCACATTTATCCTTGATGAAGTAATCACAGGATTTAGATTGTCGCTGGGAGGTGCACAACGTTATTTTGGCGTGACACCAGACATCTCCATTTTTGCTAAAGCGATGGGAAGTGGTTATCCAATTAGTGCTGTGGTTGGAAAAAAGACGTGGATGTCACTTATTGAAGAATCAAAAGTTATCCATGCCGGAACAATGAATTCAAGCAATCCAACTGTAGCAGCGGCACTTGCCACAATTAGAATTTTGGAAGATGAAAATCCGTATGATCGGATGTTCATGTTGGGAAGAAAACTAATGGATGGATTAAGAAAGGCAGCCGAATCATCAAATCAGAACTTGCTAGTTCAAGGTCCTGGTCCAATGTTCAACATAAGTTTTACTACATTAAAAAATATTGAAGATTTTAGGGATACCTTTTCTACGGACAAGGTGAAATTGGGCAAGTTTGTTGCAGCATTGCATGACAAAAAAGTGCGCATCATTGGGCGTGGATTGTGGTATATCAGCGCAGTGCATACGGAAGAAGATGTTGATCACGCCATTGCAGCAGCTACAGACGTTTTGAAAGGAATGGGATGATAAAATATAAGAAAAGGATTTGATTTTTTCATTGAAGATCCAAGATACTATCTAAAAAATTATATCAATGTCAGTAGATAAAGTTTTAAAATATTGTAATTCTACTTCTTTTTTTGAATCATAAAAATCGAGCATTATTTGTTTACAATAGAGTAAAAAAATGATAGTTTAAATTCAAATACCATGACATTTACAAGACGATATTTTGTAGAAAAAACATTAAAAATTTTATCGATTCCTACACTGATTGCAGCTGTTCCATCTTCCACGATTCAAGGTGCAGAAAAAAAACAAAGCGGCTACAATGAGCCGCTACAGGTTGATGAGCTTGAAGTGATTAAAAAATTACTTGCTCAAAAAGTGCCCATGAAATGGGTTTTTGTAGGGGATAGTATTACACACGGGGCAAAGCATACTTATGGATATAGATCTTACCCAGAAACTTTTTCAGAACACATCAGGTATGAGATGAAGCGAGGAAGAGATGTAATAGTCAATATGGCTATAAGCGGAAATACATCCAACGATATTTTAAGTGATTATGATTGGCGTATTGCGCAGTTTACACCTCATGTTGTTTTTATAATGATTGGAACAAATGATGCTGATGTGAAAAGAAATATATCACTTGAAAAATTTAAATTAAATATACTGGAGCTAGTAGATAAAATCAGGAATAGTGGATCGATACCTGTATTGCAAACGCCTAATATTACAATTGAGGAAAAAGCAATTGGGAGGGAGCGCTTGAAGTATTACGTACAAGTAATTCGCGAGGTTTCAAAGGAAAAGGGAACAATTCTTGTTGACCATTGGGCATATTGGTCAGAAATGGCGGGTGTTGAACCTAATGTAGTAAATGCTCAATGGTTGATGGATGAATTGCATCCCAACGGAAGAGGTCACGATGAAATGGCGAGATTGCTTTTTAAGCAACTTTCTATTTTTGATCCAACTCAATTTACTGGAAAAGATCATTGGTCCTCCATAAATCAATAAAAAACAAATTTATCTTGAAGTCTCATATTGATTTTTCAAAACTAACATTAGGCACCGTTCAACTTGGAATGAATTACGGAATTGCCAACAAAATTGGCAAGCCAAATTCTGATGAAAGTTATGGCATACTTGTTGCTGCTTTAAATGGAGGAATCAACACAGTTGATACATCAATAGATTATGGAAAAAGTGAAAAAATAATTGGTGAATTTATAAAACGGAAGAAAGATAATAATTTGAATATTGTTACAAAGTTTAATCTTGTTAACAACAATTCAATCAATTTAAATCAAATTCGAAAAGAGATTTATGAACAAGTCAACTCATCTCTTAACACTTTTGGAATCGATAAAATCCCCGTTTATCTTTTTCACCAAGGAAAGGATCAAGACATGGAAAGCTATGCTGAACCTGTCTCTTTGGTGCTCTCTGAATTGAAAAAAGATGGATTGATTTCAGTGGGTGGAATATCTTTATACAACCCTCATGATGTACATTTTATTTTGGAAAATCGAGAATTTCAAGCTGTCCAAATTCCTGTCAATATTTTCGACCAACGTTTAATTGTTGATGGAACCTTGGAAAAAATGAAAGAAAGAAGTAAAATTGTATTTGCCAGAAGTGTTTATTTGCAAGGACTATTTTTTTTAAATCCAGCAGGCTTAACAGGGAATTTAATATCAGCTTTTCCATATTTGCAAAAATTGAAAATTCTTTCAGAAGAGGTTGGAATGACAATCCATGAAATGTCATTTTCATTTGTTAGAGATCTTTTCGGTATTTCAAGTATTGTGGTTGGTGCAGAGAATGTTACGCAGGTAAATGACAATATTAAATTGCTCGATGCGCCTGTTTTGAATCCTGAATTTCGTTTAAAAATTTCCAATATCTTTAAGGATGTTCCTAAAACAGTAATTACCCCAGCACTTTGGGAAAAGTGATTTTAACAACATGAAAGTAAATGAATTTTTTAGTTTAAATTTTAAAGTTGCCATTGTAACTGGTGGAAGTGGGCTATATGGTAAACCAATTTCATTGGCACTTGCAGAAGCCGGCGCTACCGTAATTATAGCATCACGTGATACAACAAAATGCATTGAATATGCAAAGGAATTAGCTGAACAAGGATATAAAGCACATGGATATTTTCTTGATCTGTCCGATGAAGAATCAATAAAATCATTCATTACAAAAATCATTGCAACCCACGGTAGTATAGACATACTTGTTAACAATGCGGTTTCTAGGCAAGGGTTTAAAAACCTAGATGATGTTACCAAAGAAGAGTGGGAAAATGCTCAAAATATCAACTCAACAGGATTGATGCTGATTACACAAGCTGTCATAAAACAAATGTGCATACAACAGTCTGGGAATATCATCAACATTGGTTCAATTCAAGGTGTTGTAGGACCGCATTTTCCGGTTTATGGAAATACTGGAATGACCAGCCCCGTTAATTATACTTACGATAAATGGGGGATGGTAGGGTTTACAAAATGGATTGCAAACTATTATGGGAAACACAATATCAGAGCCAATTGTATCAGTCCAGGCGGCTATGGCCCAGGAATTACAAATTCAAAAGAAATAGACGAATTTAAGATAAATTACATGGGATTGACCCCTTTGGGTCGATTTGCAAATGATGATGATATTAAAGGACCAATTGTTTTCTTAGCATCCGAAGCATCTGCATATATAACAGGACATAATTTATTGGTTGATGGTGGGTGGACTAGTTGGTAAACAGTAGAAAATATTACAAATGAATGAGTCAAAAAACTACAAATGGATAATCGTTGCGCTGCTTTTCGGTGTGGCATTGCTGAACTACATGGACAGGCAAATGATAGCCACCATGAGGCCAGCCATGCAGATTGATATAGAAGAGCTAAAGCAGGCAACGAATTTCGGAAGGCTCATGGCCATATTTCTTTGGGTCTATGGCGCCATGAGCGCGTTTTCAGGGATCATCGCCGACCGTATCAGCCGCAAATGGTTGATCATCGGCAGTCTTTTCGTTTGGTCTGCCGTAACCTTTTCAATGGGTTATGCCGAATCATTTAACCAGCTTTATATGCTGCGCGCCATCATGGGGTTCAGTGAAGCGCTGTATATTCCTGCAGGATTATCATTGATTGCAGATTTCCACAACGACAAAACCCGGTCGCTCGCCATTGGTATTCACATGTCTGGGATATACATGGGACAAGCATTAGGGGGATTTGGGTCTACCGTTTCAACATATTATTCGTGGCAACAGACTTTTCTGTTGTTTGGATTGATAGGCATGCTCTACGCCATTGTTCTCATGTTGTTTTTGAAAGACAAAAAACGTGAACCTATCGCCCTAGGAACGGGAATCATCCCCAGCAAAAGTTTTTTTGCGGGATTGTCTTCATTGCTGGGGTCGTTTCAGTTCTGGATCATTGTGCTTTATTTCGCTGTTCCCAGTTTGCCCGGTTGGGCCATCAAGAATTGGGCACCAACCTTGATAGCCACAAACCTCCACATAGAGATGTCGGTGGCAGGTCCGCTGACCACCATTTCCATTTCATTGTCTTCTTTAATGGGTGTGATTGTGGGTGGAATCCTTTCTGACAGGTGGTTCCAAGTCAATCCCCGTGGAAGAATCTATACGGGTGCTATCGGCTTGGCATTGACCATCCCCGCCTTGTTTTTGATGGGATATGGCTTTACGGTTTTTCACATAGTTGCCTCAGCCTTCTTGTTTGGCTTCGGTTTCGGGATGTTTGACACCAACAACATGCCCATCCTTTGTCAATTTGTTCAGCCCAACCAACGCGCAACCGGATATGGATTCCTCAACACGGCTGGCATTTTTGCAGGCGCCTTGATAACAGACTACCTTGGAAGATCAACCGATGCCGGAAACCTCGGTAAGGATTTTGCCATGTTGGCTTTTGTGGTGGTGATTGTGCTGGTCATCCAATTGATATTCCTTAAACCCAAAACGAATCATGCATTACACGCCTGAACAACTGAATGAGCTAGAGCAATTCTATGCAGACCAATTGCTGAACGTCACAATACCCTTTTGGTTTCCACGGTCATTTGACCAGGAGCATGGCGGATACCTTTTCATGCGGGATGCAGATGGTACCTTGATTGATGACGACAAGGCCGTGTGGATCCAAGGACGTGCTGTGTGGACACTCTCAACATTGTACAACACCGTAGAAAAAAAGGATGAATGGTTGGAAGGAGCCAAGTTAGGGTATGAATTTTTGAACAAACATTGTTTTGATACCGATGGCAGGATGTTTTTCCATGTAACCAGGGACGGACAACCCATCAGGAAAAGAAGGTATTTTTTCTCTGAAACTTTTTATGTCATAGCCTGCGCTGCCTATGCAAAAGCTTCTGGCAATGAAGAAGCTGCGGCAAACGCCAGAAGGATTTTTGGGAAATGCATTGAATACGCCACAATCCCAGGACTCCTAGAGCCAAAGTTTACGTCCACTAGGCCTTCCAAAGGGATCGGTGTTCCCATGATCATGATGAATACCGCACAGCAATTAAGAGACACCATTGGAGACCCTCGTTGCGATGACTTGATAACAGGTTGGATTGATGATATTGAAAAATATTTTGTCAAGGATGATATTCAATGTGTGATGGAGCAGGTTGCACCCGACGGGAGCATCATAGACCATGTAGACGGCAGAACCCTGAACCCCGGCCATGCCATTGAGGGTGGATGGTTTATTCTGGCTGAAGCAATGTATCGGAATAATGACAAACGGCTCATTGACCTAGGTTGCAGGATGATTGATTACATGTGGGAGAGGGGTTGGGACAACCAGCATGGTGGTTTGTTTTATTTCAGGGATGTTTACAACAAACCTGTGCAGGAATATTGGCAAGACATGAAGTTCTGGTGGCCGCACAATGAAACCATCATTGCTACCCTGATGGCGTATCTGATTACAGGAAATGAAAAGTATGCAGACATGCACCGCAAGGTCAACGAATATGCCTATAGGGTATTCAACGATAAAGAACATGGCGAGTGGTTTGGATACTTACACAGAGATGGCACAATCGCACAAACAGCAAAAGGGAATCTTTTCAAAGGACCATTTCATTTACCAAGACAAGAATGGTATTGCATGCAGTTGCTCAAGCAACATTTAAAACATTCAAATTGAAGCAACTGTTTTTTCTTTTTTTAATGTTTTCACATGTTTGTTTTTCTCAATTTAAAGTTGACAAAAGCTTCTCTGACAATATGGTGCTTCAATGTGAAAAACCTTTTTCGATCTTCGGCAAGGGTATCCCAGGAAAAAAAATTACACTTCAATTTTCAACATTTTTTCGAAATTCATCCATTGTAAAGCGGGATTCATCATGGGAATTTAAAATTTCTGCACAGCACTATTCTTCAGCGCCTTTTAAGTTTGTCGTTGATGATGGTTCTCAGAAATTGGTCATGAATAATATTTTATTTGGTGATGTTTGGATTTGCACTGGACAATCAAATATGGAATTTCCATTGTCAAATGATTTATACGTTAAAGAGAATAATTTTATTGATGCGAGTCCAAACATTAGAATATTAAGTCCAACATATATAGGTAAGGATATGTATGGAAAGCCTTACACAGATTCAATGAATACAAGGCTTAATGAAGGAAATTATTATGAAGGGAATTGGCAAGTTTGCAGCTCCATAGTTATGCAGAAAATGAGTGCAATTGGATATTACTTTGCAAAGAAAGTCCATGCAGAAACAGGTATCCCCATCGGGGTTATCAATATATCTGTAGGAGGGAGTCCCATTGAATCTTGGATCAATAAAAAATCATTGACGATTTCTGGGTTCTCGGAAAAAACAAAAAGTGATAATTGGACAGTGAATGAAAATTTGCCAGTTTGGATAAGACAAAGGGCCGTTGAAAATATTGGTAAGACAAATCAATTGCACGCCTTTAAGCCTGGGTACATTTATGATCATGGAATTCTTCAGTTAATGAAACTGCCGATCAAAGGAATTTTATGGTATCAAGGCGAAAGCAATTCACAAGAGATTGAAAGGGTAAAAGAATATCCTGCATTAATAAAAATGATGGTTGCAGATTATCGAAAAGGTTGGAACGACGCAAAGCTTCCATTCTATGTAGTTCAGCTCTCATCAATCGATACCCTAAAATACAAATCGCAGTATTGGCCATTGTTTAGATCAAACCAACTTCTTAGTTACCGGGAAATCAAAAATACCGGAATTGCTGTAAGCACTGATATAGGCGACCGCGACAATGTTCATCCAAGAGATAAGCGCACTGTTGCGGAACGCCTTTCTCGTTGGGCCTTGCATGATGTTTACAAGCGCAACATAATTGTATCTGGCCCAATACCCCGAAAAGCAGTATTCAAAAATAATTCAGTCATTATTAAATTCAAATTTGCCGAAGGATTAAATACTTCAGACCAAAAAACTGTTCGGGGTTTTTCTTTGAATGGCACTGATCAAATTGATGCCAGCATTGTTGGGAAAAACATTCAAATTCATACAAGCTCAAAGCCTGAATTGATTCATTATTCATATAAACCATTTTCTGATGCAAACCTTGTTAATATCGATGGTTTGCCAACGCCCTCCTTTATTTTGAACGTAAAAAAATAACATACAATGAAAAGTAAATTCTTATCGCTACAATTCTGTTTTTTATTCTTTTTTATAACTTCATTTTCTCAGCCCGTCCAAGTTTTTACAAGTGGAACGGAAGGACATAAGAGTTATCGTATTCCTGCCATTGTAGCATTGCCCGATGGCGGTTTATTGGCATTTGCTGAAGGCCGGGTAAAAGGAAGCGGAGACTTTGGAGACATCAATATTGTGCTTAAGAAAAGTACTGACAAGGGAAAATCTTGGTCTGCATTACAGGTAGTTGTAAACTATGATTCACTACAGGCAGGGAATCCAGCTCCGGTGGTTGATCAGCTTGATCCTGAATATCCCAAAGGCGTTGTTTATTTATTCTATAATACTGGAAACAACCACGAAGGTGAAGTTAGAAAAGGAAAGGGGCTAAGAGAAATTTGGGTTGTAAGGTCAGTTGATGGAGGCATTACATGGGTTGATGCAAAAAATATCACGAGCCAAACCCACAAGCCAAACCAACCTGCCGTGAATGCTTCTTATAACTTTAAAGAGGATTGGAGAAGCTATGCAAATACCCCTGGTCATGCATTTCAGTTTCAACAGGGGAAATACAAGGGAAGAATCTTTGTGGCAGCAAATCATTCATCAGGCGAACCACAAAAACAGTTCCGGGATTATGCAGCCCACGGATATTATTCCGATGATCATGGGAAGAGTTTTAAGTTGTCTACACTAATTGACATCCCAGGTTCCAACGAATCAATAGCCACTGAAATATCCAACAGCAAGATGCTGATGAGCATTAGAAACCAGCGTGGTGATATTAAGCAACGCATACTTGCTTACTCAAGCAATGGCGGATCTTCTTGGGATACTGCATATTTTGAGCCTGCTCTTCCAGACGCTGTATGTCAGGGTTCTCTTATTACGTTGGGTTACAAAAAAGGAAAAGCCATTGTTGCATCATCAAATTCAGCAGACACAGCGAGGAGAGACAATCTTACCTTGCGCATCAGTTATGATGAAGGAAAATCTTGGGATAAATCTTTTGTTGTAGAAAAATCAGCTGACAATAAATCGCGGGATTGGACAGCCTACAGTGATATGGTCATCATCAACAAAAAGACAATTGGTGTTTTGTATGAGCGCAACAATTACGGTGAAATAGTCTTTAAACCTGTTGTATGGCAAGGCAAGTAACGTATTTTGTTTGTTGTGTTGCATAAATACCCCATTTATCCAAGATGTACACGTGATAATGACTTAGGAGTATTTGAATAGGATCAATATTTTAATTGAGTTGCTTATTGCTTCACATCCATTACCACGTGTTTTACTTTTTTTCTTTTCCAGGTATATGTGATATGAACTTTTCCGTCTGACGACTGAATTACAAAAGGATAAGAAAATTCCATACCGATTTCGTTTTCAAGAATGGCATAGGGCTCCCAGTTTTTGCCATCGGTTGATATGGCAACATTCAATGGCGATCGTCCGCCCCATCCTTCTTTTTCTGAAGCTGGGGGTTTGACGTTGTTGTAAACGAGGAGGTGTCTGCCGTCTTTCAAGGTAATCCCGTCAATCCCAGAATTGTTGTTGGGCATTTCGGTTTGCTTTAAGGGTGTCCAGGTTCTTCCGTTGTCGTAACTCCAGGTCTCGTTGATGGTTCTGTCTTGGCTTCGGCAAAGCGCCTGCAATGTTTTTGCATCATGCCTGAAGATGGTAGGCTGGATGCCACTCACTGATTTCCCGTCATTCAAATCCGGTCCCTTGGTCCAGGTTCTCCCATTATCTGCCGTAAATTCAAAATGCACCTTCCATCCCCCTTTTTCGGTGCTAGAGGGACAAATCAACAACCCATCAGAAAGGTAAGGTTGGTTGCGAATGGGGCCCAATATCCCATCAGGCAAGGCTTCCGCTTTGCTCCACGTAGAACCATTGTCGTTGGATCTTTTCATCCATCCAGTCCATGCCTGAACATTTGGTCCGATTTTGTAGAATAGCAGCAGCTCTCCATTGGTAGCCTGGTAGAGCACGGGATTGTAGCAAGCGTATCGGGTACTGTCATTCACATAACCTTCTGCGGCAATGGTTGGGGCAGACCATTTTCCGTTTACATAAAGGCTTGTGTAAATGTTGACATCCTTGAAGCCTTCTCTTTTTCCGCCAAACCAGGCCGCCATCAGGCCTTTTGGGGTTTCAGCAAGGGTGGATGCATGGCATTCCGGGAAGGAAGCGCTTTCATAAATGAATTCATCAATTGTAATTCCTTTTCTTTCTGTGGATGGTATGCTGCTGCGTTGAACTTGCGCGAACAGGGAATTGCTGAAGAAGATCAAGGGGAGTAGAAATTTCATTATTCAATATAAAGAAATTTGTCATTGTGTTTAACTCTTGAACTGAATTTTATGATAATTGTGAAAATCATCCATTTCCTCCATTAAACATATCCGGATTTGCCTTTTAACACAAACTTGTCATTTTTTGAAAAAGCGTCAACTACTTTCGTCCAAATATTCAACATTAATGGCCAAGACAGACTTCAAGCTGAAATGCATGCTCATCGCTTTTTTAGCGATATGCTTTACCCATGCATCAGCACAGGTTACATACAAGATTTCAGGAAAAATCATTGATACGACAGAGAAAAAGGCCTTGGAAAATGCCAACATCGTTCTATTGAAGGCGGCTGATTCTGTGATGATAAAATCCATTCGAACCGACAAGGAGGGGAAATTCAGTCTTAGCGATGTTTCCACCGGCAAGTACATCGTCATGGTTTCATATCCAAAATATGCTGATTTTATCGACAGGATAGATGTGTTGAATCAAGACAAGGATTTGTCTGTTTTACCGTTGGTGACTTCATTTTTTTTGATGAAGGAAATCGTGATAAAGAATGCCGCCGCCATCAGAATCAAGGGCGATACCACAGAGTTTACGGCAGACAGCTTCAAGGTTACGCCCAATGCCGATGTGCAGGAACTCTTGCGCAAGATGCCTGGGTTTCAGGTGAATGCCAAAGGAGAGATAACTGCACAGGGTGAAAAGGTGCAGAAGGTATTGGTGGATGGAGAGGAGTTTTTCAGTGATGATCCTGCTGTTGTTACCAAAAATTTAAGGGCAGATGCCGTAGAAAAAGTGCAGGTCTTTGATAAAAAATCCGACCAAGCAGCATTTACAGGAATTGAAGATGGGCAAAGGACAAAAACAATCAATCTTCAAATCAAGGATGACAAAAAGAATGGGTATTTTGGTAAGGTTGAAGCAGGATCGAACTTTGGAAAATATGGACAAGGTAAGGTGATGCTAAACGCATTCAAGGGGAAACAAAAACTGGCAGGTTATGCCACTACTGCTAACAACCAATTTGAAGCACTTAATTGGGATGAGGCAAGAAGTTATGGAGATGGTGGAAATATGGTTACTGAGGTGGGAGAAGATGGATCAGTGATGATGATGTATAGTGGGGAAGGTGATTATGAAGAAAACAAAGGGTTGCCTAATCAGCAGACTGTTGGTGCCTTTTATGGCAACAAATGGAAAAATACTTCAACAGGGAATTCAGGACAATACCAACGATTGGCAACAGATATAATAAACAGTGGTTTCAACAAAACCTTGCTCAATGGGTATTCTTTGGACAGTTATAATAAAAGTGCACAAAGCCAGGATAGAAAACGGTATAAATTCAGCAGCACCAATGAGTGGGGAACTGATAGCACGGGTCTTTTTAAATTTGTTTTAAAAGGAACAAATACATTGAAAGCGTCAAGTGCTGATTATGAAGGAACAACATTGCGTGATAACCTTACAATAATCAATCAATCAAACAGGGCAACCACATTGAGTGAAAATGACAAGGCGATAACATCAAACTTCAGCTTCAGGAAAAAATTTGCAAAAAAAGGAAGAAGTATTTCATTTACTACGGATCTGAATTTTAATGATAAAAGCCAGGATGCTTCCTTGAAAGCAGAGAATGTTTTTTATACCGTGGGGCAGTCCAACAGGTTAGAAAATATCGACCAGCAAAAAGGCGCAAAGCAGCTTGGGTCTTCAATTGCATCCAATTTAGTGTATACAGAACCGATCAGTAAAAAAAGTTTTCTCTTGTTTAAATATGGATTGAGCATTGGTAAAAACGATGCAGAAAGAAATACGTTCATACAAAACAATGCAGGTGATTATAAAACATTGGTAGACTCACTCAGCAATCATTTTAAGTTCAATACATTCAACAACAATGCTTCCGTCAGTTATCGATATGTGGCTAAAAAAATGAATGTTGTTTTTGGTTCAGGTGCTGGAAGGGTTAACTACCAGGCGACAGATATTGAACAATCAACTACTAGGTCCATTGCATTCAATAATTTTCTGCCAACCTTTTCTTTCAGTTATAAGCCGAAACAACAACGAAACATCAACCTCGATTATACAGGATCTACTGTTAATCCTACGTTGCAACAGATTCAGCCATTGATTGACAATACGGATCCGCTGAACATCAACATCGGAAATCCTGATCTGTTGCAAGGCTTCACCAACAGGATCAATCTGAGGGCTAGCGATTATAAAGTACTTAAAAGCCGGTATATATCGTTTGATGCAAACTACTCTAATACCGCAAATTCAATCACCAACAGCAGTCAAATTGATGCAGACGGAAAACGAATTATGAAATATGTCAATGTAGATGGCAATTATGATTATGGGTTGCGTTTAAATTATAGCATGGAGTTGTACAAGGGCATCCATGGTGGTTTTACTGTTGGCAACAATAATAGTAGGTTTATCAATTTTATAAATGAAAGTAAAAACATCAATGACAACAAGGCTTTCAATTATTCATTGGATTTGAATTATTGGGGTGAAGGATGGTATAATTTTCAAAGTTCCATCAGCATCGCAAATAACAAAACAAAATCAACCATTCGCCCAGGTATTGTTACAAAGTATACCACGTATTCTGGGTATGGAAGCATCAATATTAAATTCAAGAAAGCAAAAACATTCATTGATTTGTGGACTGAATATAGGTTGTACAGCAAAACAGATGTATTTGTAAATCCTCAGAATTTATTTCTGTTTAATCCTTCTATTAGAAAAGTGCTTACTAAAAATGATGCATTAGAAGTTAAAGTAACCGTGTTTGATTTGTTTAACAGTAATAATGATATTCAGAGAAATATTGGAAGCAATTTTATTTCTGAAAATATCAATAATACAATCAGGCGAAATGTGATGTTGGGGGTGGTGTATAATTTTAAAAAACAGCCAGGGACGAGGGACTAGGGACAGGGGACGAGGGAATGCAAAACAGCCTGGGGCGAAGGATTTGTCATCGTGAAGGGTATGACCTTCTTTAAATAATTTCCCCTCACCTTCTCTCGAAGAGGAAGGTGAGGCTTTCGTTTGATAATAAAGCATCCCCGTCCCCTTCGGGAGACAGGGATGGGAAAAAGGAATTTGTCATCCTGAGCGCAGCGAAGGAATTCCAATTCAAGGGAACAAAATAAAAAGTTTACAATATGAGGTATCTATTATTCATCTTTTGTG
>JBILHX010000178.1:0-4359 GCA_044350285.1 Chitinophagaceae bacterium
TTATATAGAAATCCTGGAATTAATTTGGCAAGCTTAGGGTTTTTTTCCTGAAATACTTGTCTAACATTAATTAAAGGTACATCCATGTTTTCCTCATTCATTCTGCGAATATGAGACTTTTATATCAACTTCATGTAATCAAAAACACCAAACGGGGATAAAAAAATGAAATCTTTGGAAAAATATTTTAGTTTTAGGCTGTCTTAATCAAATTAATCGATTGAAAATTAAACAGCTCCTATAATGACTAACATCATTTTATCATTTTTAGGCGCATTAATATTTTTTTTCATACTTTTGAAACATGCCAAATATTAACACCCCTTTTAATTTTAATCAATGGATAGAAGAGAACCGTCATTTATTAAAGCCACCCGTAGGCAATAAGAATCTCACGATTGGTGCTGGTGATTTTATTGTTATGGTTGTTGCTGGACCTAATGCAAGGAAAGATTACCACTACAACGAAACGGAAGAGTTTTTTTATCAATTAGAGGGTGAAATTAATGTTAGAATTCAGGTAGATGGCAAGCCGGTTGATGTTCCTCTGAAAGCTGGAGATATGTTTATGCTGTCAGGAAAAATCCCACATTCACCTACAAGGTCAGAAGGTTCATTGGGTTTGGTTGTTGAACGTGTTCGTGCTGGAAAAGGTTTTACTGATGGATTGTTGTGGTTTTGTGAAAAATGCAACAACCCTTTGCATTCAACCTATTTTGAATTAAAGGACATCGAAAATGATTTCCTTCCAAGATTCAGGGAGTATTATGGAAATGAAGAATTGCGCACTTGCAAAGCATGCGGCCATGTAATGGAAACTGATCCTAAATTTGTATAAGCTAGACTAAATTTTTCCAAGTACCCTTTTCCAGGTTATACTTTAAAGTAGAGGGTAAGGCTAGTAGCCAATATTTGCTTATTTCAGTTGCAAAAGAAGTTTGCATGTAGCAATTAATTGTGCATCCCTCGCAAGAAGCATGTTTGCCTTCAAGTTTAATAGATTCTTGAACTGTTTTTTTGTTCCAAATGGAATACAATAGATTGTTAATCGGAATGTTTTCAAGGCCAAGGTGGTAACAAGGCAATACCAACTCATTTTCTGGAGAAATAACAATGCTGCTGCTGCCTGCTCGACAAATTGGTTTGTTAATATGGTTGCCCCCATCTTTTCTCAGTTCAATAAACCCTTGGTTTAAATACACCAATTTTCTTTTGCCCCATTTTTCAAGGATTAACAAAGATTCATTGTCTAAACTTGAACCAACTTCATTGTATTCAAAAACTGGATTTAAGATCAACATGAAATTATTTGGAAGACAAAATGTTTGATATACCTCCTCAATTTGATGGATATTGTGGCTAAAAACCGTAAACAGGATATCTGGTCTTTCCCCAAGTGTTTTAGCGATTTCAATCGACTCAGTAAATTGTTTGAACAAAGCAACTCCTCTACTTTCATTGTGCTCTGATTCAATTGGAGAATCTAAAGAAAAATGAAGCATATCAATCTTTCCTTTAAGCCTCTCAGCCATTTTGGGATATAACAGCGCGTTGGTCGTTACCGTTGTTATAAATCCTAATTCTTTAGCATATTCTAAAAATTGCGGCAATTCTCTATGCAAAAGGGGTTCTCCACCTGTAAAATCAATTACCTGAACACCCAGTCTTTTTAAGTCTTTGAGGTTTTGTTTTACATTATCCGAATTAACGTACGGTGATGGTTTTTTCCAAATATCACAAAAACTGCATTTTGCATTGCAGCGGTAAGTAACATAATAGTTACATAAAACAGGATTATTTTTGAGAATTATTCGCATTAGTTGGCGCCTTCATACTTTCTTATGAACCACTCCGCTGAAATTATAATCAGTAGGAAAAAGAAAATCCATTTTATGTTAATCAATTCATCCGGTCTTTTCTCATTGTATGAAACCGAGGTGATATTGGTGTTTTTCTTTAAATTTTCTATGCATGATTCTAGTTTTTCGGCTGGATAAAATTGGCCGGAATTATTTCCTGCAATTTCTCTGAGCAATCCAAAATCAGCTTTGGTATTTACCAATTCAATTTGCAAAGGTTTGACAAGCAATTTGCCATTAATGGTTTCATTTATTTCATTTGCTTTTGCTTTAAATGTATAAATTCCAGGATTTAAATATCCTAAGTCTAGTTGGTAGGTTTTGCCAATAGGACTAAAGTTATAATTGTATGTTTTATTGTTGGCATCGGTAAGACTCAATAAAACGTTCGCTGTATTAACTGGTTCGTAGCTTGAATTGTATAATTCAGCAAGGAACTTCACCGCTTCGTCTTCTTCATAAACATTCTTCAGAGGGTAAACTCTAAATTTCCGTTTGTCTTCTTTGACGGTTAAGTACTGTATGGTTTTGCTTACCAGTTCATTACTGGCTAGATGGGATTCATTTTTTACAAAGTCGAATAATTTCCAACGCCAAAATCCCTCACCAAACAAATAGGCAGTCTTCTCACCATTCTGATTGCTGAAGGTCCACAAGGGTGTTTGTGTGTTGACCTGTCCGATTTTTTGATAGAGCAATGATTCAGTACCGATACTTGCATTGTAAAAACCATAAGGTGCACTCAAGGGAGGCAAGTCAGATAGGCTTGAGATGGTATTAGGATCTAGGGTAAAAGCAGTAAAATCTGAGTTAAAAATGGCTTGACTTTCATTCATCCTGCCTTGGTTTTTATCGATTTTTGCGGTATTGTTTAACAGACTTAGTTGTTCTATGGCCGTTTGATTTCCAACAATACACCAAACAGGAATTTGTATTTTTTTAATTGAACTGATCAAGTCCCTGGAATTGCTGTTTTTACCAGGCAGTTGGTATAATATTACGGCACTGTATAGATTTAAATCAGACAATTTGATTTCATTCAGAGAAAGAGCATTCACTTCATAATTCTGATTTGATTGAATCGATTCTTTAATGGCGCCAATATCTGGATGTGTGGTTTGATAAGCCAGGAGTATTTTTTCACGACCATCAATAACCTCAACAAAAATATCCTTGCGGTTGTTAGCATTCGAAAATTCAGCAGCAATAGGACTTAAATTAGCTACAATGTGCATGGTGCCTGGCTTGTCAGCAAGAAGATCAATGTTTATTGTTTTGAAAAAATCTTTTTGATTGATATTAATTGTGGAATTGTAAAGTATTTTTCCTTCACATGTCAAACTTAAGTTTGATGAGCTATTGATACAATCATTTGCTGAAATTGAAATTTCGATTGGAAATTGATTGTTCAAATATGCAATGGCATTGTGGTTTGCTTCTTTGATTAACAAATCCTTTTTCAATATGGTATCTCCCATACCAATGGTGTAAAGAATTGTATTTTTATTAAGAGATTTATAAATTGGATTATTGCCCCGGTTATAGATTCCATCTGAGGCTAGTATAACAGCACCAATATTTTCCCTAGCGTAGGTGTTATTGACATAATCAAAGAGCTGACTTATGTTGGTTTTCTTTTGATTAAATCTTGTAGAATCTGAGATTTTTATATTGTTACCCAAACTTAAGTACTCTACTTCATATTCGTCGCCTAATAGTTCTTTCGCTTGAGTCCATTTATTCAAAAAATCACCTTTGTAAAAATTCGCATATTTATTGGCTATTATTGATTCCGACTGATCAAGCACCATTAATATCTTTGGTTTTTGAACTTCATTTAACAATTGTACAAGCACCGGACCAAGTAAGAAAAAACACAAAAGGCTAACACTCAAAAAACGAAGAGCCGCCATGACTTTGTATGGCATTTCTTTGAATTGAGGTTTGTAGAGTAAATAGGCATATCCAAACCCTGCCAATAGACAAATGGGAATAAACCACCAAGGGCTGGATAATAGTAGCTGCATGTTTTGCAAATGTAATTTATAAAGTTTAAATGAAGAAACTCAATGGGGTCATTTTTAAAGTCATATTTTCTTTTTATAAATTAGTGCATAGAGTAAAACAAATTATAGTTTTATTTGCTTTAAAATTATGCGCACTTGTATTGTAATAGGTTCTGGAATAGCTGGTATAGCTAGCTCAATTAGGTTGAGTAAAATGGGTTACGATGTTACTGTATATGAAGCCAATAGCTATCCAGGTGGCAAATTGAGCGAGTTTAAGCAAGGGTCTTACCGTTTTGATGCTGGCCCTTCTTTATTCACCATGCCTATGTTTGTAGATGAATTGTTTGAGTTGTGCGGTGAAAATCCACACGATTATTTTAATTACATCAAACTTGATGAAGGTTGTCATTACTTTTATGAAGATGGAACACGTTTTATCTGCCCTACAAACACCAATGATTTTGCAGAACTATTGAACTCGCAATTAGGGG
>JBILHX010000179.1:0-4344 GCA_044350285.1 Chitinophagaceae bacterium
TTTAGGCCAGCCCTCAAAGCAGCCGGACTTCTGAGAAGGGATCCAAGGGGTGTTGAGAGGAAGAAATTTGGTAAGAAGAAGGCGAGAAGAAGCTTCCAGTTCAGCAAGCGTTAACAAAAGTGTACTGCTTCAGTTTTGTTGCAGCATTTTTAACAATATTAAACAAGAATTTAAAATATACCTTTTACAATGGAAAATAACACTTCACTGCATCAGCAACTTTTGGAAGCAGGTGTTCACTTCGGTCACCTCCGTAAGAAGTGGAATCCTAAGATGCTGCCATATATTTACGCAGAAAAAAAAGGAATTCATATCATTGATCTGAACAAGACACTTGATTGTTTGCAGGAAACTGCAGCAGCGCTTAAGAATATAGCCAAAAGCGGTAAGAAGATCATGTTTGTTGGAACCAAGAAGCAAGCAAAAGAAATCGTTACGGAATGTGCTCAGCGTGTTAACATGCCTTATGTTACTGAGCGTTGGTTAGGCGGTATGCTTACCAACTTCAATACAGTACGCAAGTCTGTTAAGAAAATGCAGAGTATTGAAAAAATGTTGGCAGACGGAAGTTTTGACAACATCACCAAAAAAGAGCGTTTACAACTATCTAGGGATAGGGATAAAATGGAAAAAGTACTTGGTGGTATTTCTCAACTAGGTCGCGTACCTGCTGCTTTGTTCATCATCGATATCGGTCACGAGCACATTGCACTTGCTGAAGCCAAGCGTTTGGGTGTTATGACTTTCGGCATGGTTGATACTAACTGTGATCCTAACAAAGTTGAATTTCCTGTACCGGCTAATGATGATGCTACAAAATCAATAGCAATCATCACAAACTACATCACTGCAGCAATCGCTGAAGGCCTTGCTGAGCGTCAAGCTGAAAAATCTGAAGAAGGGGATGAGGGCGAAGAGTCTTCTGATAATTCAACTAATTTTTCTGATGATGAAGAAGGCGGAGATAGAGAAGCAGCCAAGAGAGCAAAGGCTGCACCTCCAAAGCGCCGAGTTCCAGCTGCCGGAGCCGGTGGTAGGAAGCCTGCTCAGAAGAGATAGTTTAAAAAACATCATATTAACTTAAAATAAGGTGCTCCAAATTTCAATAATTTTGGGGCCGGAGAATAGATATGTCAACTGTTACAATTACCGCCGCAGAAATAAATAAATTGCGTCAAATGACTGGCGCAGGAATGATGGATTGCCGCAAAGCACTTACTGAAAACAGTGGTGATTTTGAAGCTGCAATTGATTGGTTAAGGAAAAAGGGGCAAAAAGTTGCCGCTTTGAGAGGTGATCGTGAAGCAAAAGAGGGTGTTGTTCTCGCCAAAACCACTGCTGATAATAAAACCGGAATCACGTTGTGTGTTAGTTCAGAAACTGACTTCGTGAGTAAAAATGCAGAGTTCATTGCTTTCGCACAAAGCATCATGGATGCTGCGATTGAAAACAATGTGAAAACTGTTGAAGAACTTAATGAGGTTCACATCAATGGAGCAAAGATTACTGATCTTATCAATGACAAGTTGGCAAGCATTGGAGAAAAAATCGGTGTTTCCAAATTCGAAAGAATTGATGCTGAATTTGTATCTTCTTACATTCATGGTTCAAATAGAATGGGTGTACTGGTAGGATTGAACAAGGAAAATCCAGAGGTTGGAAAAGACATGGCTATGCAGATCGCTGCCATGAATCCAGTTGCTGTTGATTCTTCTTCCGTTTCTGCCGAAGTTATTGAAAGAGAGAAAGCAATCATTTTCGATCTTATCAAAAACGATCCTAAGATGGCCGGAAAGCCTGATGAAATGATTAACAAAATTGGCGAAGGTAAATTGAATGCATTCTTTAAAGAGAGTACATTGCTTGCTCAAGCTTTTGTTAAGGATGGTGGAATGTCTGTTGGAGATTATATCAAATCAAAAGACAGTGAATTGAAAGTGGTTACTTTCAAGCGTGTAGCTTTAGGATAATAAAAATTCATCGTTATAATATTGAGGGGCCCCTTAAAGGCCCCCTTTTTTATTTGATAACATTTAATTGCAATTTTCTTTTTTCTTTATCCATCGTATATTCGCAACATGCAACCTGTATACAAACGTGTTCTACTTAAACTTTCTGGAGAGTCTTTAATGGGTGAAAATAGTTTTGGTATTGACCCCGCGATGGTTAGCCGCTATGCCCGAGAAATTAAGAGCATCGTTGATTTAGGTGTTGAAGTTGCCATTGTTATTGGTGGCGGAAATATCTATCGCGGAATGAATGAGTCGGAAACAGGGATAGAACGTGCTCATGGCGATTATATGGGCATGTTGGCAACGGTGATTAACGCTATGGCTATTCAGGCTATGTTGGAGAAACAAGGCATGTATACACGCCTATTGAGTGCCATAAAAATGGAGCAAGTTGCTGAACCTTATGTTAGGCGCAGGGCAATGCGACATCTTGAAAAAAATAGAGTGGTTATTTTCGGAGCTGGTACAGGTAATCCATATTTCACGACAGACACTGCTGGGTCTCTTCGTGCCATAGAAATCAGTGCTGATGTGATTCTTAAAGGGACACGTGTTAATGGAATCTACACAGCGGATCCTGAAAAAGATCCTACAGCGAAAAAATTTGACAAAATTACTTTCAGAGAATGCATTGACATGAACCTGAAAATAATGGATATGACGGCCTTCACCCTTTGCATGGAAAATAACTTACCCATCATTGTTTTTGATATGAACGAGGATGGCAACTTAAAGCGAATCGTGATGGGTGAAAAGGTTGGTACATTAGTTAATTAGTGACATTCATATTTTGATTAATAAGGATCAACTTCTTTATTGAACTTAACATGTTTGTTTTTATGCATCATCCTAGTAAACATCATTTACAAGAACTCTAACTATGTCAATTTCATCCATCCGCAGAGATTATCAATTAGAGTCGTTGTTGGAAATTCATGTGGATTCCAATCCATTCAATCAATTCACATCTTGGTGGAAAGAAGCGCTCAGTGCAGAAATAGACGAGGTCAATGCAATGGCACTTTCTACTGTTATGGCCAACGGTAAACCATCCTCACGCATTGTCTTGCTCAAGGGATATGATGAGGCGGGTTTTGTCTTTTTTACCAATTATGACAGCCACAAGGGTGAAGAACTTACCTTAAACCCAAATGCATCACTTTTGTTTTTTTGGAAGGAATTAGAGCGGCAAGTGAGGATTCAAGGAACATGTGAAAAAATTTCTCCCTCAGAAAGTGATGAGTATTTTTATAGCCGGCCATTGGGAAGCAGACTGGGTGCTTGGGCTTCCCCACAAAGTAAAACTATTGAGGGACGAGAAGTGCTTGAAAACAGGGCTCAAGAACTTAATCTGCAGTATACTGATGGAAATGTTCCTAGACCTCCGCATTGGGGAGGCTATAGGGTAGTACCGGATTCAATTGAATTTTGGCAAGGACGCAGCAGCAGATTACACGATAGAATTTTGTATTCGAGAGAGAACGTTGATTGGAGTATTTCCAGACTTGCTCCGTAGTATAATTTGTGCTAAAAGATAAGAGATAAAAGATAAATCACTTTTCTCTTTTTTCTCTTTTCTTTAGTCACGTTTTTTTACTTCGCTTTTGAAGTTACCTTCCTGATTTTTGCTGGCCTTGATTTACCAAATGAACCTTTAAAAATCTTTCCTTTCTTTGTTTTTTTGTCGCCTCTTCCCATTGTATTGTTATTTATTGTTTGTGAAATGAAAAAAAGCAAGACACGACAGCATCCTGCTTTTTAAAGATTTTGTCATGATTAGACTTTTGATGCCAATTCTTTACCTGCTTTGAATTTAGCTACTTTCTTCGCCTTGATTTTAATTACGGCGCCAGTTTGTGGGTTACGGCCATTGCGGGCTGCCCTTTTTGTAACAGAAAATGTACCGAATCCAACAAGAGTAACTTTTCCACCACCCTTAAGGGTTTTGGTTACAGCACTGATAAATGAATCCAGGGTTGCGTTCGCCTGGGTCTTGGTGATTCCTGCGTCATCAGCAAGTTTCGCGATTAATTCAGCCTTGTTCATAGAAATTTTTTTAAATGATTAGTACCAACAAATTTAAAGGCTTTTTTATTCTGACAAATTTTTATTTTCAATAAAAAAGCCCTAAAATCAAGCCTGTATTGGATTTTGGTCAAAATTTACTTTTTTTACACTGCATGTTTTAGAGATGGAGCCGTTCAAAATCAATACAGAAGCCATTTTGTTGAAAATGTCTAGCTTTTTGTATTCAATTGAATTTTTTTCTTTCATGAAACTCAGGCTCTATCTAGCTTGTATTAGATTTTATTTTAATTGATAATCTATACTT
>JBILHX010000180.1:0-4339 GCA_044350285.1 Chitinophagaceae bacterium
GTGCGAAGCACGAATCGGGAGGGTTGAAGTCGAAGATCCCGAGAGTGCGAAGCACGAATCGGGAGGGTTGAAGTCGATGACTCGACCCAAAAAAAGTTTACAGTTTAAATAATTAATCCTGGCATTGATTTATAGTTTCTGCCAAGGGAAGAAATGTTAGTATAAATATGCCTAATTTTGCGTTTTTTAATTCAAAAAATTTGGGCTTCACAAACTTTATGAAAATTATCTTCACAGCTCTTATTTGCACAATGTTGACTTCCGTTTTCGCACAAAATACCAAAACAATTTTTCACATCACAGACAAAACATATTCTCCACTCGAGAATACAACAATAACAGTTAATGGCAAAAAAGACAGCACTTATGTTATTACTAGATTAAGTGATAGTGCGGGAAATACTTCTATGACGCTTCCAAATGGAGCATATAAAATTATGGTTGCAGCGGTTGGCTATAAGCCACTGGAAAAAAACATCACGGTGACTCAAGGGCAAAACCGATTTAATTTAACCCTTGAAATTGATGTAAAAGCGATGACAGGGGTTGTGGTTACAGCCAGAAAGTCGCTCATGCGCCAGGAGGATGACAAGACCATTGTTGATCCAGAGAATCTTGCAAACAGTTCCACAAATGCCTATGAAGTAATAGAAAAAATTCCGGGGCTTTATGTAGATCAGGATGGGAATATCATGCTCAATAGCACATCCCCATCAGCCATCTGGATCAATGGACGAGAACAAAAGATGAGCAATGCAGATATTGCTACTTTGCTGAAATCACTTCCTCCCGGTTCAATTGAAAAAATCGAAATCGTAAGGACGCCATCTGCCAGGTATGATGCATCTGGAGGAGGTGGCATTGTAAATATTGTGCTGAAAAAAAACATAAAACTTGGAACAACAGGTAGTATTAGCTCAAGTATAAGTCAGGGCAGATACGGCAACCAGCAACTGGCATTCAACTTAAACAACAGCAATGGAGATCTTTCAACTTACCTCAATTTGAATCTGGAGAAACACAATTCTTACGACGAATCAACTTCACAACGTTTTTTTGCGCCAGACTCTGTGCTTTTACAGCATCCATACTCAACTCATCCTGGATACGGAACATTTGTTGGGTTTGGTTTAAACAACAGGTTTAACAAACAATGGGATTTGTCTGTAGACACTAGACTAAGCACTGGCAAGTCGTTCGACGAAAACACCAATTCTTCCTCAGTCCAAAAAATCAGCACCTCCTCCATGCTCAGCTCTAACCAATCTCATTTTGAAAACAATGGTTCAAGTGTCAATTTCTCGCAAGGGCTTTCTTCCAAATACAAAATAGATTCACTTGGGTCTGAGTGGATGAATGATTTATCGTACTCTTTTATTCCAAATCAAAACAACCAAGATCTTTCAAACTCAATATTTTCGCCAGTTTCTTATGTCAGTTTGGGAAATGGGGATATAGAAAACAAATCTCATTTCTTGAGTTTCCAATCCAACCTCATCAGAAAATATGCCAAGAAATTCACCTTGGAAGCTGGCATAAAAACATCGAACGTTTGGTTCAGCAACGACACGAAATATTTTACACAAAATGGTGGCACAAAAATTGTTGATGATAGAAGAACCAATGCTTTTAATTATCGTGAAAACATCCATGCCGTGTACGTCCAAGTGTCTAAAACATTTGGTTCAATTGTATTGAAAAGTGGCGTAAGGTTAGAAAACACCAACATGGTTGGTTTTCAAACTGTACCTACAGACACTTCATTCAAAGTCAACCGAACAGACCCTTTCCCTTATGTGTATTTGAGCAGGTCGGTAGCAAAAATTGGAGAATGGGATCTTCGTGCATATTTGGTTTACAGAAGAACCATCACACGCCCTGCATACAGTTACCTCAATCCTGCCATCAGGATTTCAAATCCATATATGTATGACGTTGGAAATCCAAGCCTAAAGCCTCAATTCAACAAAAACTACGAAGCAAATATTTCGGTAAACGACAGGCCTATCTTTGCCTTTGGGGTGAATGAGACAAAAGACATTTTCAGTCAAGTGGTTTATAAATCAAAAACCAACAGCAACCAAGCATATCAAACCTACGATAATTTAGGAACGAACAAAGAAACTTATTTCAGGTTAGTAGGAGCAATCCCACCAGGGAAAAAATATTTCTTTGTTGCAGGAACGCAATACAACCACAACCTCTACAATGGTTTATACAATAAATTGCCATTCAATTACCAACGTGGAAGTTGGTCGGTTTTCACCTACCACAATTACAAGGTTTTGCCGAATTTACATTTGTCCATGCACGGATTTATGCGCATGAAAGGCGTGTATAATTTTTATGAGATGACAAACTTCGGTTCCATGAATTTCAACATGACACAGTTCCTGTTGAAGAAAAAAATGACCCTTACCGCAAGTGTGGCAGATCTATTTTATACCAACAGGTCAACTGCGCATTTGAAACAAGGTGACTTGGAAGCCATCAGCAAACGCTGGACAGATTCCAGAAGGTTTGGGTTTAACATCCGTTACAATTTTGGCATCAGGAAGAAGGATGAAAAAAATAAAATGGATGACATGTTTGGTGGAGGCAATAGCTAATTCATCATTAAAAAATAAGGGATATTTTGTCTGCAATCAAGATGAAAAATCGAAAATTTTGCACGATACCCTGCAACATTTCAATTAAAAATTATAGTTGATTACCAAGTTCCATTGACTCATGTTAACCTTGTTGATGATGTATTTTTCGGCTAATGGGGTATCCCCTAATTTTGATTTATAGACATACAACAACTGTGTTCCTAGTCCACTCAATAGTCCTTTGAAATCATACCGCAGATCAATATTCAATTGACTGTATGAAGGCATTCCGTATTTGTTTGCATTGAAATCAGTAACGGATGGCAAATCATAATACCCAATAGCCATTGCTGTTTTAAAGGTAGTCTTCGGAACATTATACCCAACTTTAATTACGTATGCACTTGAGTTGGCAAGCCCCTCGTTTCGTTCTCTAGACATGAAAGTATAAAATGGATCACGCCCCCATTCTCTTGGCATCAGATAACGGCCTTTTGCAGTAATTCTATTGAAATTCAGCGATGTTTTCCATGCATCATTTTCCCAACCAATGTTAGCACCATACGTAAATGATCCTTTCTGCTGAAAATACCTTTTTGCTGAACTATCATTTCCACCATTTCCAGCTTTTGCTTGACTGATAAATTGAGCACCCGCTATAAAATTTCCACCAACTTTAAGTTCTTTTTTCAGGTCAGCTTGAAACAACATTGAGTTAAATACATTTTCGGTGTAGACGTTCCAAAACTTCACAATTAAATTTTTAGTTGCATTGTGGGAGATGCCAAGCATGGCTATTCCTTTCGTTTGTGTGTTACCCGCATAGAATGATTTTGTACCGTCGATATTCAACCCTGTTGAGTAAACACCAATGGATTCTTTAATGCCGTACCATCTTACTGTTCCTCTTGGCGACAGTTGATTCAATAAACCAACTTCTATTTTTGTTTTTTTAAGCTCGTTAATTTCAGACCATAAACCACCCACTCCAGTAGGATGCATCCTGCCATCCTGCAAGTTGATAAAAGGGGTGTTGATTAATTGTTTCCCAAGTATTACCACACTTTTTTTAATATGATACTTGAGAAAAAATTCTTCGAGTCGTTCGATGTCATGCTTGTTTTTTGCATCAGAAACATCAAACAAACCAATTTCATAGCGGTTCGACTGATTTGTTTTTGGATCAGGTAAAGCCAGGTTTGAAGAACCTAAGTTGAAAGTAAAAAACCCACTAACACCAAATTGGAAACCATGAAATTTTGCAGTTTCAAACCGCAATCCACCTCCAGTGGCATTTGCATAATAATCCGTTAAACCTTTTGAATTATCGGTAGCCATAAAAAAATAACGCAAGTGTCCATTTGCATTTCCTTTTTTAAATGCATAAAGCAAAGAGTTGGTATCAATCGACTGTTTCACTTTCCAAATCCCGGGCTTTTCTCCTATTTCTTGGTGCTGGGCACGTGCTGTAAAAACTGCAAAAATCAACAATAAGCTGAAGAAACGATGCTGTAATTTCATCCTTACTTGTTATTTTATTTCCTCAAAGTCAATTTCATCAGAAGATTTGGCAGCCTTGCTTTTAGGCATCGGAGCAGCGCAACCTGAAGCACCACAACAACCGGTATTGCTTAGTCCCATTAACAACAATAGCGATCCTATCCATCCCATCATGCTGTCTTTGCTAACAATTGCATAAATGATTGCCGCTATACCCAATGCCACCCTAAAAATTCTGGCAGGATTCC
>JBILHX010000083.1:0-13466 GCA_044350285.1 Chitinophagaceae bacterium
AATATCCTTCCACAAAAAAACATTTTTTGTTGGGAGATAGCATGCAAAAAGGAGGAACTGTTTTTGTTCAACCTGCCCTTGCAAAAACATTGAAATCAATTTCAAACACAAAAGGAAAATCATTCTACAACGGAAAAATTGCATCCTCACTTTCTGATGAAATCACCTTGGGTGGCGGTTCTCTGAGGTTGAATGACATGAAAAACTACAAAGCGCTTGATGCCAAAATGCTCAAAGGCACTTACAGGGGATATGAAATCGTGGGGATGGGATTGCCTTGTTATGGCGCGATTGTGATTGAAATGCTTCAAATGCTTGAGGCAGTTGACCTGTCAAAAGCATCAGAAAAAGACTTTCTGCTCTACCATGCAGCTTCTCATTTCAAGGCCTATGAAGACAGGCCATTGCTCAATACAAAAGAAGATTCGCTGGTCATGCCATCCTACACCAGCAAGCGATGGAATCAACCGCTCCCATCATCTATATCGCTGCCTGCGCAAGGAGATCACTCAAACGGACATACAACCCATTTGGTGGCGTCTGACGCAGACGGCAACGTAGTTTCAGTCACACAGTCCGTAGGTCCGCTAATGGGCTCTAAAGTGGCTTCTATGAAGAATGGATTCGTGTTGGCCACAACGATGGGACCATACCTCGGTACATCCAAGGCAGGCGAACGTGCTGCTTCCCATATTTCCCCCATCATCATCATGAAAGACGGGAAACCCATCATGGCATTGGGTGCCGCAGGCGGGGCCAGAATTGTGCCAGCCATCGTTCAGGTAATCAGCAGGGTAATCGATCAGGGACTAAGCCTTGACAAAGCGTTGGCGGCTGCAAGGGTTTATCAAATGCCAGAAAAACTCTTGGTGGAAAACCACAAAGGCATTTTTTGGAAAGATACAAATACCATGGCAGCACTAAAACAAACTGGCAATATGGTTGAAGAAGTGAAAACGGCTGCTTCATTTGGCAGGGTTCATGCTGCGATGTTCAACACCCAAACAGGAAATTGGATAGGTGCGGCAGACCCAGATTGGACGGGTACAGCAGTTGGAGCAAAACAATAATCAATCAAAAATTATGCGGATCATTTCTCTTTTATTTCTTGTTTTTGTATGCCTTTCATGCAAAAAATCAATTGCAGAAAAATCTGTTCCACCAGGACATGATTCCAATAAAATGATTGTCCCCATTGGAGGAAATGCATGGATAACCAACGGAGGTGCAATCACCAAGCAAGGATTAACACAATGGGAATCTCCACAAAGCATCTGTAAATCTTATGTCTATTTTTCTGAAGGCGGATCATTGAAACTTTCACTGCTTTTGAATCCTAATGGAAAAAGCGTGATTAAAGTAACCATCAACGGCAAGGCAATAAACGTGACTGCTGAGTCTACAACAGAACAAGAATTTTTTGTAGGCGAATGGCAAATTGCAGGAAAAGGATATACCACCATTGAAATTCAAGGCATCTCCAAAACCGCCACCAGCTTCGGTTCCCTCTCGTCTTTATCAATCAGCGGCAGCGCTGTCAATGCAACAACTGCTTTTGTAAAAGACAACATCGACAATTATTTTTATTGGGGAAGAAGAGGGCCTTCTGTTCACCTCAATTACACCATGCCGGCTGATAAAAACATCGAATGGTTCTACAACGAAATCACCGTGCCCATCGGGAACGACGTCATTGGTTCTTACTACATGGCAAACGGATTTGCTGAAGGATACTTTGGCATGCAAGTGAATTCTGAAACCGAAAGAAGAATATTGTTCTCTATTTGGAGCCCATACAAAACAGACGACCCCTCTTCCATCCCACCTGAATTTAAGATCACCTTGAATAAAAAAGGCAGCAATGTATACAGTGGTGAATTTGGAAATGAAGGAGCAGGTGGACAAAGTTATCTTGTGTATCCATGGAAGGCGGGAAGCACGTACAAGTTTCTCACCCAAGCCAGTCCTACCCTGAATAATTCAACCAATTATACGTCTTACTTTTTTAGTCCAGAAGAAAACAAATGGTTGCTCATTGCTTCATTCAACAGACCTAAAACAAGTACCTACCTAAAAAGACTTCATTCATTCCTAGAAAATTTTGCACCTGAAACAGGCTACTTGGAAAGAAAAGTATTCTTCGACAACCAATGGGTTATGGATGACAAAAAAGAATGGACGGAATTGAACCAAGTGAAATTTACCGCCGACCAAACCGCGCGGAAAAATTTCAGAAGAGATTATTCCGGCGGATTGATGGACAGTAAATTGTATTTAAAAAACTGTGGATTCTTCAATGAATCAACAACAATAGACACGATTTTTACAAGGCCGTTGAAAGGTGCTAAACCTGTCATCGATTTTAGTAAACTTCAATAAAAGGGATGCAGAAAAAAGAATGTGTTTTTTCATCTGTAGTTGTTTGTTATAAATTTACTCTGATTTTATTGTTTGAGAGCTGACTGAAATTCCATTTTCGTTCAATGCCTCTATTCTGTAATAATAGGTTTTCTTTAGGTCCATGCCCTTGTAGTAATATTCATTTGCATCATGCACCATCACGCAATTGTATAACTTATCGGGAGCTGTTCCATAATAAATATTGTATGCATAAGCATTGTCAACCGGCTGCCATTTTAACCATGCACTACGCTTGTCTTTGTCAGTCCTCAACACCACAAAATCTTTCACAGCACCAGGCTTAAAGCCTTTGCCATAGCCAAACACACGCAATCCGCTGATGGCAAATTTTCCTGAAGGAACATGAATGTTTTCCAACTTAATATACCTTGCTTGTACTGGATTTTCTAACTCCAAATAATCGTGCGGCACATCGTTGTTATTTGATGATTTGTCTTTCAACACATTCCACTTTTTCCCATCGATAGAATAATACAAAATGTACTGATGATTTTTTCCAATCGTTTTACCTAAAAAAGTTACATCCTGATCTGCATAATTGAGTTGAATGGCATGCACAGTAGAAACAGCTCCTAAGTCAGATTCTATCCATTCTCCTTTGTTGGCCGTTGAAGCACTCCAATACGTCTTGATGCTTTCATCAACTGCATTGTTAGGAGCATAATTCCCCAAGGTAGAAGATACCTTAACAGGTTTTTTGTAATTCAACAACATCCAACCAGTGAACCTACTTTGTAGGTGATTGGTTGTGTCTCCCGGCAGATAATGCGGATAATCACCAAAGGCAGTATTGCAAAACATCATATCATCTTTGTCAAATCCCGCAGGCCAAATTCCCAATCTTCTTTCAAAATTATTTTTAACACCAATGGCAATGGTTGATACATGCCAAAGTTTTTGGTTGTTGTCCTCAAATGTAGCACCATGGCCCGCTCCGCGTGCAAACCCACCTGCCTTCATGCTCAACGGATCTGATTGATTTTGAAAATATCCTAATGGCGAATCTCCTACCGTAACACCATCTGCATAGCCACTGAACTCTGTACCAGGTGCCGCATATTGAAAATAATATTTCCCATTGTGTTTTGTCATCCACGCCCCTTCAATAAATGCATCCAAAAAAGTATCATCCATATACTCTCCAAATCGATGCCATCCATATCTCCAGCCTTCCAAAAAATACAATTCCTTGCGTGCTCCGATGGGCTGAAATGTTTTTCTGTTTAGTTCGATACCATACAATGGATAACGGTTGCTACTTCCATTGTACATGTAAAACCGGCCATCATCATCCGTAAAAAAAGCCGGATCCCAACCGCCAATGTCTAATGAATCTACCAACGGTTTCCAATCGTTAGACTTCGGATCTGTGCTCATCCACAAAGTGAAATTTTTAGAATATGTTGAACCAAATACCAACATCGTATCGCCTACAATGCCCACTGCTGGCGCACAAAGCTCATCATAAACATTGTGCCAAGGCCTTAAAAAACGCTTTGATACAAAGTTCCAATTGCTCATGTCCTTGCTCCACCAATAACCCCATTGGTTTGTACTGAAAAGATAATAATCTCCTTTGTAATTGACGATCACCGGATCAGCCGTTGCACGATGTTTTCCCCAAGTGGAAAAGTTGGGTATCGGAGTATAGCCGTAGTCTATGTTAATGGGATTGCAATATGTTTTTTGTTGGGCTTTAACACCAGCAGATATGACAAAAAAAATGACGATGAAAATTCTATATCTTATGTTCATCTAATAATATTTTCAATTATCTAAAGATAGGTTGATGCAAATATGTTTTCACTTCATCCAATCATGTTCTCATCAAGTTACAAAACAACTGTTGATACAGCACCTCCCTTCAATGAAATCTTTATTTCACGATCTAAATATTTAACGTTGAATTGCTGCGTTGCATTCTTTTCATTCAACACAATCAAAACAACTTTTTTTTCTGGTGTCATGAATGAAACAGAGGGCAATCCTGCTATAACAGTACTGCCTATTCTAACAGATCCTGATGGAATATATTTTGATGCATGCGCGATGATATAATAGGCCACATTTCGTTGAACTGCAGAGCCATCTATTGTTAGCGCGCCTTTGCATTCGGTGCAACCGCCCGGTGTATGTGGACCATAATCTGGATCATTCGCTAGGTTCCATTCCAAAGCTACCTTACTCCAGTTGTTCATCGAGCCAATCACAACATTTTTAACATGCCATGATAAATCACCTGCAAAGGATCCATTTTTTCCAGTCCACTGCTCCGTAAAATACAGGTTCTTTTCTGGGAATTTTTCCTTCACAATTGACAGGGCTGAAATATTTCCATTGTACAAATGAAAGGCAGATCCATCGATGTATTGATTCGCCAACGAATCTTGCAACACTTCAATTGGATAATTAGGCTCATCGCAGTTGTGGTCCCACACAATGATTTTTGTTTTAATATCAGCATCTTTAAAGCGCGGACCCAAGTGATTTTTGATGAAATCGGCTTGCTCACTGGGTTCCATTTTCATGCTTGGATTATTCCCTCCATGATGTGGTTCATTTTGAATCGTAATAGCATCAATGTTGATGCCATTGGCTTTCATCGCCTGGATGTACTTCACAAAATAATGTGCGTAAGCAGCGTAATATTTTGGTAATAAAAATCCACCCTTGCTGCTCTTGTTGCTTTTCATCCATACGGGCGGACTCCAAGGACTGCCCATGATTTTTATATTGGGATTGATGGCAATGATTTCCTTTAACAAAGGAACTAAATCAACCGTATCAGTTGACAATGAAAATTTTGATAGATTCTCATCTGTTTGTCCAACCTGAAGATCATCATAACTAAACACAAACGCGCTTAGGTCAGACGCCCCTATACTCAAGCGTAAATAACTAATTCCAATCGCATTTTCTCCTTTTCCAAAAAGCTCTTTAAGCAATGCAGCCTTTGCTGTTGGACTCATCTTGTTGATTAAAAATGCACTGCTTCCAGTCAACGTAAAACCAAATCCATCAACCGATTGATATTTTTTTTCTGAATAGATATTGATGACTGGAATAACTGTACTAATAGCTTTATCATCAACGGTTTGCTGCTGCAACAACATGGATTGATCTCCTGTTGTAATCCATACTTGTGCATCCACTACAGAAACAATAAATACAAAAATCAACAGGAAAATTTGTTTCATCTTTCGTTTTTAAATTGAATTAAAAATCAGCGAAGCGCACCATACAAAACTTCCACCGAATGCAAGGCCTTGGTACCCGTACCATCCTTTATCTGATGCCTGCAACTGGTTCCCGGCGCAGCAATGGTGCATTTTTCAGCATGTTTCCTAACCGAAGGAAACAACACAAGTTCCCCAATTTGCATCGACACGTCGTAATGCTCTTTCTCATACCCAAATGATCCTGCCATGCCACAACATCCCGATGGGATGGTATCCACAGAAAAGTTTTCCGGGAACGACAACATCTTAACTGTATCGGCAACAGAACCAACTGCTTTCTGCTGACAATGACCATGCAATTGAACCTTCTTTTTATCTGTTGTAAACTGTTCTTTCTTGATGTTCCCCTTCTCCATTTCTCTCGCAATAAACTCATCGATAAAAAATGAATTCTTCGCTAATTCTTTTGCAGATGCCATATTTTCATCCGTTGCCAAATCAGGATATTCATCCCTGAAAGTCAATATGGCAGAGGGTTCTATGCCCAACAATGGATTTTCTTCGCTTACAATTTCACCAAGCAATTCAATATTTTTATTGGCAATTGTTTTTGCCTTTCTCACCAATCCTTTCGACAACCACGTGCGTCCACTTTCTTCATGAACAGGAATTTCCACTTCATAACCAAGCTTCTCCAACAACAGAATTGCCGTGATGCCGATATGCGCATCGTTGTAATTGGTGAATTCATCACAGAATAAATATACTTTCCGGTTGACAGTACTATTCTTATTTCTTGATTTGTGTTTCTTATACCACGACATCAGCGATTGCGATGAAATTTCTGGCATCGTTCTTTTAACAGCAAAGCCTACCATGCGTTTGATCATTCCGCCTGTCAACCCATTCTTCATAAAAAAATTATACAGAGAAGGAGCCAAAGAAGCAAGCTTTGCGCTGGCCGTAAAATTAGCAATCAACCTTGCCCGAAACGGCACGCCATTTGCGTCATAATAATGCTGTAAAAATTCTGCCTTGAGCTTCGCCATGTCAACATTAGACGGGCACTCGCTCTTGCAGGCCTTGCAGCTCAAACACAAACCCATTACATCATAAATTTCCTTATGATCATAGCGGTTTACCTTGTCTGAATGGGTAAGGAACTCCCTTAAAATATTGGCCCTGGCCCTGGTGCTGTCTTTTTCATCGCGGGTTGCCATGAAAGAGGGACACATGGTTCCGCCTGACAAATGTGTTTTTCTGCAATCACCAGAACCATTGCATTGTTCTGCATGCTGCAAAATATTTTGTTGATGAAACCTGAAAATTGTTTTAAACTCCGGTGTGAATTGTCCCGGTTCATACCGCAACATGGTATCCATTGGAGGCGTATCCACAATTTTATTCGGATTGAAAATATGCTGCGGATCCCAAACATTTTTGATCTGCTTCAACAACAGATAGTTCTTTTCACCCACCATTTGTTTGATGAACTCACCACGCAACCTGCCGTCTCCATGTTCACCACTCAATGAACCATTGTATTTTTTTACCAAGGTGGCAACCTCTTCGGCAATGGTTCTGAATAGCTTGTTTCCTTCAACTGTTTTTAAGTTGATAATTGGACGAAGATGCAGTTCTCCCGAACCTGCATGGGCATAATGCACAGCATACAACCCATGCTTGGTTAATATTTCATTGAAGTCACTAATGTAATTTGGCAAGTCTTCCACATCTACGGCTGTGTCTTCGATCACCGGCACCGCTTTTGCATCTCCAGGCAGGTTGCTCAACAAGCCCAGTCCTGCTTTTCTCAACGTCCATATTTTTTTGGTATCTGCACCAAACAACACGGGAAAATGATATCCTAAATTAGCCGCACGCATGTCCGCCTCCACTTGATTGGTAACTTCCAAAATCTCTTCCTTGGTCTCACGCACAAATTCAATCACAAGAATTGCAGCAGGATCTCCTTGCACAAAAAACCTGTTCTTGCTTTGTTCTATATTTCCCTTGGTGCATTCCAACACATAATGATCAATCAGCTCGCTCGCGCTGGGCTTGTATTTGAGGCCAATCAGGTTTGCGTGAAGGGATTCATCAATTGAATTGAAATGAACACAAAGCAACCCTGTTTCTTTCGGTGGCAAGGGCACCACATTGAGCTTTATTTCTGTTATAAATGCCAACGTTCCTTCAGAACCGGCAATCAAGGAACAAAAATTAAATCCATCACCTCCTGCAACGAAGGGTTCTGTCTCTATCAATAAATCAACGGCATAACCGGTGTTCCTTCTTTCTACTGACTTCTTCGGAAATTCTTTTCTGATTTCCGTTTGGTTGTCATAATTACTGAGCAACGTTCTTGTAGTCTTGTAAATATTTCCTTCTAGGCTATTGAGCTCACATTTTTCATGAAATTCATCAACCGTCAACCCATTGAACACCACTTCAGAGCCATCGCTTAAAAATGCCTTCACTTCCAGCAAATGCTCCCTGGTGCTCCGATAAACAACAGAATTGGATCCGCAAGAGTTGTTGCCGACCATCCCGCCAATCATAGCCCTATTTGCAGTAGAGGTTTCCGGACCAAAAAACAATCCGTATGGTTTGAGAAAAAGGTTCAGTTCATCCCTGATAACACCTGGTTGAACACGCACCCAGTTCTCTGTTGTGTTGATTTCTAGAATCTGGTTGAAATGCTTCGAAACATCAACCACAATGCCATTCCCCACCACTTGTCCCGCCAACGAGGTTCCAGCAGTCCTTGGTATCAAGGATGTTTTTTCAGCATTGGCAAAAGAAATTAACTTCTGTATATCCTCTTTTGTTTGGGGGATGGCTACAGCCAAAGGCATTTCACGGTAGGCTGATGCATCCGTTGCATAAAGGGTTCTCATGGTTGTATCCGAGAATAAATCACCTTTGAGTTGCTTGCCCAGCAGTACCAGCTTTTCCTTCATTAAAATCAATTATTGACTGCAAAATTACTGAATATGCCCCGCATTGGCATGAATTTAGCATTTCATTACGCTAATCCGACGCCTACTTGCTTGCCCTACCATTTAATTCAGGCAGTCGATCGAGTGAATATGTCAAAAATGGATTCTCATACCCGTATAAATTGGTTTTATTGCTGTACTCGAAAAGCGTCGTTATGTATTCAAGCGAATAGAATTTTATCACTTTCTGAAGCAATTCCTCGAGTGTATCCTCTTTCTCACCTTTATACTTACCTCCGCTGAACGAATAAGAATAACTTTTCATAATAATGGCTTCCAAAAAACTTTTTTTATTCGCCTGATACATCGGTTCGAAAAATTTCAAAATCAATTCATAGGTTCGAAAATTAGTAAGTGTATCAAGCATTTTTTTGAAATTCTTTTCTGAATTAAGTAGCTCAAAATAAAAATTCATCGCCTTTTTGTTGTAAGCCTTCGCATCCAACAAAGCATTGTGTCGAACACTCTTAATCCATTTATTTCTATTCTCATCTCCATCAATATGTTCAAGTATAAAATTATATTCATTGAAATCATAAGTCTGGTTAAACATGACTGAATAAACATACGCCAGTTTCTTATCCTCCATTGTCGAAGTATAGATTTTCTTCAATAAAATAAAGTAAGAAAAATCATACTTGCTGTTTGAATTATTGTTGATTTGCTGCTTACAAAATTTCTCTGCTAATTCATAGTATCCATACTCAATGAATATATTGATTAACTTAATATTATATTCATTTTGATAGTGGATTGGTATAAAACAAGTGTGGTACTGAATAAACAAATCATTGCTTTCTGCAATACTGAGCATAGTTAGGTTATATTCAACAAGTGGATACTTTTCACCTGAAACATATATTTTAAATTGCTCCAGCATTGCAAATGAAAGTTTGTTCTTTCTTTCATCACTTGAAATCGTTAATAGACTCGTTAAAAAAGTTAAATAAAGCTTTTTAATCTCCCTGTCTCCACTAAAAATCTTTTTATTAAAATGACCCACAGCCAACTCCCACGATGGCTCATAAACCACCTTGTTTATTGGCTCAATTATCTTCAACAACAATGATTCAATATACTTCATGAATTTATTGCTGCTAACAGCATAAAAAAATTGTTGCGTAAAGACTATATCGATAATTGCATCAAAATTCATAAACGCATTTTTGTCAGAAACATCAGATAGATAGTCGTCAATTATTGGAGAATGTATTGTCGTCCAAACATCAACTATTTTCTTGACTTCCCCAGCCTCAATGTTTTTTCTTCTGCCAACCACAACCTTCACTGCTTGCAGCGAAATCTCCTTTACTTCCTCTGGCGTATATTTCTTTTTTTCTTCTGAAAAATGATGCACAAATGACAATTCAATGTCCTTGTTTTTCTTGATCAATTCAAGCACCCAAAGCTTCAGTTTCTCTGTGTCTGCAGATTCCAGCAAAACAGCAGTTGGTGATAGTTTTGCTACTTTTTTTATTTTTTTCTCTGGCTTTGGATCCGCCTCAATGTGCTGCAACAAGGCTATCTTGTGTTTGCAAAATGGGGCGGTGCCACCACAATCACAGTCGTGTTTTTCCACCACTTTACCCTTTCCTATTTTTATGGTAACATCAAAGGTTTCAGTTCCATCATCTACATAAGCAACAAAACAGTTCTTATCAACCTCATCACATTCCCTGACCTTGGTAGCCTTGGCTTTTTTTTGCAAATCAGCTGAAAAAAGACTTGGGTAATTCGTCAAAGTGATTTTAGATCCTTCCATGATACTACAAATTTAAAGAATTGATGCACTTCAATACCCCAATTTTATTGAGAATAACTAAATTTTATGTAAAGTTTATTTTACTTATTGTAAACTATGGCATACATTTATAAAAAATTAACCATGAAACCGAATATTCTTTTCCCAAACAGCTTCAAGCTTATTGGTTGGATACTTCTTGTTCCTTCCACCATTTTTGGTTTTCTCCTGATGCTGAGTGATATCGAAGAAAAATTCACTGTAAAATCAAAAGTCTTTGCGCTTTATAATGATGAAATTTTTGGCAAACAAAATCATTGGGGATTGATTACCACAGATATTACCGTAACCGCTGCAGGTGTTGTTTTCATTGTAGGTGCATTGTTAGTGGGCTTCTCCAGAGAAAAAAAGGAAGATGAATTCATCGCCAAATTGAGGCTCTCTTCTTTGATGTGGGCCGTTTGGGTTAACTACATCTTGCTGCTCCTAGCTTTTATTTTTATTTATGGGATGGGATTTCTAAACGTGATGATTTATAACATGTTCACCGTGATGCTTATTTTCATTGGCCGATTCAACTTCATCCTTTTCAAAAATAAAATGTCTGCCCCAAATGAAAAATAACTTGAAAGTTGAACGTGCCATTCATAACCTGACCCAAGAAGAACTGGCACAAAAAATATCCGTGAGTAGACAAACAATCAACGCAATAGAAACAAACAAATATGTTCCATCAACAGTGCTTGCCTTGAAGATCGGTCGAGTTTTCAGCAAACCGATAGATGAATTGTTTTTCTTAGAAGACACTGATTAATACAGCTGTTAGAACTTGAATGCAACACGCATCACAAGCCTATTCATGGTATAAATATTGGTAGTTGTTACTGGTTCCGATTGATTAACAAAGCCCAGCCAATAAAATGAATCATACTTTTCTGTCACTGTTTTTTGTACAAATCCCACCGAAAAATAAAGCCTGTCTTTTTTCTTGATTTTTGCTATCAATCCTGCGCCAGCCTCAGCATACAAACCACCACCATATTTGTACAAGGTGGCTGCCCCCCAAATATTTCTCCACTCCGCTAATTGTGATTGTCCACCCTTGATATTATATCCCACACTGGAATAAACAAAAGGTTTCCACTTTCCAACGACAAAAGACTTTCGCGACTGCACGTAAACTGGATATGATTGAAACTTATAAAAATCAACCCCTCCGCCAAGCCCTAGCATCCACGATTTCTTTTCAGCCAATAGGTTCAACCGGGTATCTCCTGACGGCGAGATGCTGCCAATCTGTAGCCCTAACTCAGGCAATACCCTCAACTTCCATTTCAGCTTGGTTTGAGAAATACCCATCACTGAAATCAACAAAAAGAAAATCCCAATAAATAATGAACGCATGCTTAATTTTTTATTTTCACTGATCCCTTTATCAACGGATTTGACGGATTTGAATAATCAATCAAATACAATGCATCAACAGCAGAAACAATGGCAACATTGTTAACCGCTATCACATCAAACGCATCGATATCCTTCACCCAAGACAACTGCTTTACATCACTCGCCTTGCTTGCATCAAAAAATTTAACGCCATCCTTCCCATCACAAATAATCAATGTATTTCCGTCTTTTGACAAACCATGTGGACTCGTCATGTTATACGACTTCACCAATACCGGCTTTTTTAAATCCGCAATATCAACTACATCCAACTGATTTTCAAAGCCTCTGCATGCACTTCCATCCCTCAGGGTAACATAGGCATATTTCCCATCACTAATAACAGGGTCGCATCTCCTTGCATGCACAAAAGTACCTTGCTGAACAGGATTGTCTTTTGAACTGATGTCAAAAATATACATGCCCGTCATAGACCCAATAAACAGATTGTTCCCAAACGGGAAAATTGTTTCTATGTCCCAACCTCCTGCTGATACTTGTTTTACATATACTGGCTTCTCAGGAACGGCCGTGTTAAATACCTTCAAATTTTGATTATCAACAGTATACATCCTATCGTTGCTCAATGCAAACCTTGCCATGCTTCCACCTGTTCCATTGGCGACGCCTGATGATGAAGGTGAAGAAGAAGAAGTGGTAGACATCATCACATCTTTTCTCATGCCCCACGCAAAGAATTCGTCATCCCGCAACACCGTATCCACTGAAATCCAATCAACAATGATTTTTCCGGTATCGGCCATATAACCATAATTCATTTTATCCGGGAATACCCCTTCATTTACACTGGTCAACTTCACAGCACGCGGGTTGCTGATGTCAATCGCCACCAAATCAGTATACAAATCTGCATACAATATATTCCCCCTAACGGCCATATCAACATTGCCCGGAATCTTTACAAAGGCCACCGATGTTGGATTTGAAGGATTTTTGATATCAATAATATGTATACCTTTGTTCAACTCATTTAAAAAAACAAACCCATCCTTGTAAAATAATTTTCCGGGATTCTTTACATCCATCGGAACATCACTTACAATGCTGTTCCTAACTTCCATCTTGGTTTTATAGACAGGACGAAAAATGGTGACTTTCCTCCTTAATTCATCCTTTATACAGGATTGCAACCCAATCATAAAAAACAACGCTGCAAACAAGAATACTTTTTTCATAATTTTTCTACTTTTTACTCAACAAAAGAATATCCTTAACCTCAATGATTTTCTTATCATATCCATACAAAGAAATGTTGATCATGGCCAATGCCAACTCTTCCAATGTAGTTGTGTATTTTGACAAAACCGCTTTAAAAAACGGATACATCCAACCAATGTATTTATAATATGGATGGGTATGCTTCATGCCAGGAATTGGATGAAGATAACCCGGCCTGAAACAATAAACTGCTTTAAAAGGCGGCACAGCACTGGTCAAAGTCATCAAATCATTCTCCGTCTTTCCTTTCACCCTTGCCCACATGCTTCGTCCTTTTTCTGAGCTATCCGTTCCAACACCCGAAATATAAGAGAAGGTTGAGTTCGGACTATACCTCAACACTGCACTTGCAAAATGCATGGTAAGGGTATGTGTTAACTGAAAATATTTCTCTTCATTCATTCCTACTGATGACACCCCCAAGCAAAATAGTGTTGC
>JBILHX010000084.1:0-13444 GCA_044350285.1 Chitinophagaceae bacterium
ATCATAATTTTGTAACATGAAGGTAAATGGCAAGTCATATCGTACTATTTGGGTGAAGGAAAACAACAACCATGTCATTCAAGTCATTGACCAACGATACCTCCCCCACCAATTCATCCTTGAAGACATCAGCTCTGTTGAAGAGATGTGCATTGCCATCAAAGACATGCACCTCCGTGGGGCTGGATTAATAGGCGCAGCAGCGGCTTATGGAATGTATCTCGCTACCTTAGAGGCTCCGCATGACCATTCATTTCAACAATTCATCATTGATTGTTCCATAAAATTAATGTCAACCAGACCCACTGCTGTCAACCTTGCATGGACCGTTGAACAACAACTAAACAACATTCAAAAAGCCGGTTCAACAGAAGATAAAATTTCAGCTGCATTGACAAAAGCCAATGAAATCGCAGATGATGATGCATCATATTGCAAACGAATTGGAGAACATGGACTCAAATTAATTGAAACCATCAGCAAGCAAAAAAATGGACAACCAGTAAACATTCTGACCCACTGCAATGCAGGCTGGCTGGCGTTTGTAGATTTTGGTTCAGCAACTTCTTCGATGTATGCTGCACACGACAAAGGCATCAACATTCATGTATGGGTCGATGAAACGCGTCCAAGAAATCAAGGTGCCAGTTTAACCGCTTGGGAACTCGGCATGCACGGAATACCGCATACGGTGATACCGGATAATGTAGGAGGACACCTTATGCAACATGGCATGGTTGATTTGGTTATAGTTGGTTCCGACCGAACAACAGTTGGTGGCGATGTTGCGAATAAAGTGGGTACTTATCTGAAGGCCTTGGCAGCATACGACAACAAAGTTCCGTTTTATGCCGCTGTTCCGATGTCATCATTCGACTGGACAATTGAAGATGGAATCAATGGGATTGAAATTGAAGAAAGGGATGGAGATGAAGTGAAATACATCGAAGGACTTTGTGAAGGGGAAATAAAAAAAGTGTTGCTAACACCAGCAAACAGCAAGGCAATCAATTATGGGTTTGATGTAACACCTGCAAGGTTGGTAACAGGAATCATTACGGAAAGAGGCATCTGCAGAGCAAACAAGGAAAGCATCTTGGAACTCTTTCCAGAAAAAAAATAAGATGGATGAAGGGTATATAAAATATCAATGCAATTGGATTATATCTGATGAAATAAAGCAACATCAAATTGCAGCAATCAATGTTTGGAGGAATATCATGCGAAAGCATGGGTTGATTGGAATGTATGAAAATGGCATTGGGTATGGAAACATCAGCATCAGGATTGAAAAAAACATATTTCTCATTTCAGGATCGGCAACAGGGGGAATAAATCAATTGGATGAAACACATTATGCACTTGTAACGGACTACAACATATCATACAACAGCCTAACCTGCAAAGGCAATACCAAAGCCTCTTCAGAAGCTTTGACCCATGCAATGATATATGAATGTTCACCAGAAACGCAGGCAGTGATCCATGTTCATCAACACAACATCTGGAAAAAAATCCTACATGATGTACCAACAACAAGTGCTGAGATCAGCTATGGTACACCAGCAATGGGGTTTGAAGTAAGCCGGTTGTTTAAAGAAACAGATGTTGCTGAGGTTAAATTAATTGCCATGGCAGGACATGAAGATGGCATCATCTCATTTGGAAAAACGCTTGAAGAAGCAGGAAATATATTACTTAGTTATCTCTAGAAATAATTTATCAATACAACATGCATCAACATAAAATTTATTCAAACTCAATGAAAACATTTTCCACCTTGCTTTCTTTGCTCATCATTTTTTTATCGTCCTATGGACAAAAAGAAAGCAGTTCCATCCAAGAAAAAATTGACAGCTTGGTCCGAAGCAAGAAAATCCCGGGGATTATTGCAGCAGTTAGCAACCGCAACACAAGAAGCAGCTATACAAGTGGATTTGCGAACAAGGAAAAAGAATTGAGATTTGAATTAGAAACACAAGTCGAAATAGGCAGCATCACCAAAACATTTACAGCCTATATCCTGACCTCAATATTAACAGAAAAAAGGATTGATGTAAACACATCCATTGGTGAATTTTTGCCAGACAGTGTTCGCGTAAATACAAGTGTTTCAGCGATTACTTTTCTTCAATTGATGAATCATACATCAGGATTGCCAAGGCTTCCAAGCAACATGGACATGGGAAAGAATCCGATGCAACCATACATCAACTATGACTTGAATAACCTTTATGGTTATTTGAAAAAAGCCATTCCGGACACGAATAAAAAAGTCAGTTATTCAAACCTGGGTATGGGATTGGCAGGTGTGTTGGCTGAAAACATTTCCAAGAAATCTTATGAACAATTGCTGAAGAAATACATCACCGATCCGTTCAAGATAAAGTCAACAGGATTGACAACAAAAGAAAATTTACCCATTGCTGTTGGATATTTTAATGGCGCTACAGCGGAATATTGGGACATGAATGCATTGAAAGCGGCAGGTGGGGTGAAATCCAATACCAGTGATATGTTGACCTACCTTGAGTACATCATCAATCATCCAGAAAATAAAATCTTGGAAAGTGTGACAACTGTTTCAGCTCCCATTAACAATAGAATTAGCATTGCAAAGGGATGGCATTTATTGATTGAATCTGGAAAACCAGACATCATCTGGCACAATGGGGGAACCTATGGATTTTCTACGTTTTGTGCTTTTGATAAGGTAAATGGAACAGCAGTATTTATTGCAGTCAATGTATTCAACATGAATGCAATTTCAGATGGGTTGGGAATTGAAATAATGAAGATGATGGCAGATAAAAAATAACCCTGTTTAATCAACTCCATTTTAGACTAAATTTGAGCAATGAGAAAGATTACATTGTACCTTCTATGCTGCCTCATTGTGTGCAGTGCACCAGCATGGTCACAATCCAACAAAATCCCAGCAAAAATTAGCGGCAATCCACTTTTTCCAGGATGGTACGCCGATCCGGAAGCTACAATCTTCGGCAAAAAATACTGGATTTATCCCACCTTCTCAGCCCCTTATGAGAAACAGGTATTTCTCGATGCCTTCTCTTCACCCGATCTAATCAAATGGGAAAAACATTCCCGTATCATCGATACAAGTGCTGTCAAATGGGCGAAGAAAGCCATGTGGGCCCCAGCCATCATCCAAAAAAACAAACAATATTTTCTCTTCTTTGCAGCGAACGACATCCAAAAAAATGAGGAGTTAGGCGGCATTGGGGTGGCGGTGTCTAATTCACCAGCTGGTCCTTTTAAAGATCATTTAGGGAAACCATTGATCGACAAGTTTCACAACGGAGCGCAGCCGATAGACCAGTTTGTTTTTCAAGATGATGACGGCTCATACTACATGTATTATGGAGGATGGAGGCATTGCAACATCGCAAAGCTCAACAACGATTTCAACGGATTCATGCCCTTCGAAGATGGCAAAACTTTCAAAGAAATAACTCCCGAAGGGTATGTTGAAGGACCATTCATGTTCAAGAGGAATGGAAAATACTATTTTATGTGGTCTGAAGGTGGATGGACAGGTCCGAATTACAGCGTGGCTTATGCCATTGCAGATCAACCCATGGGGCCCTTCAAGCGCATCGGCAAAATACTTCAACAAGATCCATCCATAGCAACTGGAGCGGGGCATCATTCTGTAATTTCGATACCTGGGAAAGACAAATACTACATTGTGTATCACAGAAGACCATTGACTGAAAAAGATGGAAATTCGAGGGAGACTTGCATTGATGAAATGAACTTCGATGAAAATGGATTGATCCTGCCGGTAAAAATTACAAAGGAAGGCGTGAAAAAATTAAAGTTATAAATTTAGAAATATTCATTCTTAGATCATCGAAAAAGTTGATATCATAATTATCAACTTCAGCGAAATCAAATAACATCAACATTGAAAAATAAATTAACAGCAATCATATTTTTTTTAGTTTCATGTATAGTGGTACATGCACAAAATAATGACACGCTATCGACACAACCAATCACCCTCAAAACAGCCACAGGAGAGATTTTCGGAACAATTACAGTGCCTGCAAAAGAATCCAATAAATACCCTGTGGCATTGATCATAGCAGGATCAGGACCAACGGACAGGGATGGAAATAACATGTCCATGAAAAACAATTCATTGAAGATGCTAGCAGAAGCCTTGGCCAAAGAAGGAATTGCTAGTTTGCGCTATGATAAAAGAGGCATTGGTGAAAGCAGAAAAAGCGGAAAAAGTGAATTGGACTTGCGGTTTGATGATTATGTCAACGATGCAAAGGGATGGATAGATTATTTATTATCCAACAAACAGTTTTCAAAAGTCATTGTCATCGGCCACAGTGAAGGATCGTTGATTGGGATGATTGCAGCAGAAGAAAAGGCCTCATTCATTTCGGTTGCAGGCGCTGGAAGGTCAGCCGACTTGATATTAAAAGAACAATTATCGGCACAACCGAAGCAAATAAAAGATACTTGCTTTGCAATAATAGACAGTTTAAAATCAGGCAAAACGGTTAAGAAAGTAAACCCACTTTTATTCAGTTTATTTCGACCAAGTGTGCAACCATACATGATTTCATGGTTCAAGCATGATCCTCAAATGGAGATAAAAAATATCAAGAAAAAATCGCTCATCATACAGGGCACGAAAGACATTCAAGTGAGTCTGACTGATGCTGAGTTATTGAATAAAGCAAATCCAAAAAGCAAATTATTGGTCATAGAAAACATGAATCATATATTCAAAATTGTTGAAGGCGACAGGCAAGCAAATATGGCCACTTACAACAATCCGACCTTGCCTATTTCACAAAAAATGATTGAAGGTATTGTTGAGTTCATAAAATTGAAATGATGATTTTTGATCAATTTAAAATCCAAGCAATATTGACTTCCTTTCAGATTCGCAAGCCATTAAATCAATACTTGAATCAATAACAGGGCAGTTAGGGTAAGTTAGGGCCAATTTCAATTCAAAACAGATATAAATCCTTTTGTGCCATTTTACGGCTAATTCGTTAATTTTAAGGTATGCATCCATTTCCAGATGGAAATACTGACTATATACCTGTTCCAATAGAAAGCATGGAAGGGATTTTTCGAGCCTACTACCCCAGGCTTTGTTATTTTGCATGTACAATGTTAGACAACAAGGAGTTGGCAGAAGACATGGTCCAAGATGTTTTTATGCGATTACAAGGGAAATTGGATGATTTTATAGCCGAAAAAGCCCTTAAATCCTTTCTTTACCTTTCTGTTAAAAATGCATGCCTTAACCATTTAAAACATAGGGCGATTGAGGAAAAGCATGCCGAAACGGCAAATTTATCCATTTCAGAAGATCCGGTAGCCCTGAATAATCTCATCAGGGCGGAAGTTTATGGAGAAGTCCACCTAGCCCTCATGGAGCTTCCAGCTGGATGCAAAAATGTTATCAAGCTTTCATTCTTTGAAGGAATGAAAAACGAGGAAATTGCTCAACAACTCAACGTTTCAATCAATACTGTCAAAACACAGAAAAAAAGGGCGCTTCAATTATTACGTAGTAAAATGGATCCCGGTGCTTTTGCATTGCTGTTGCTCCTCATTCCCTAATTTTTTGATTTTACGGAATTTATTTTCATTTGCTTTCACCCGAAATCACAACTTGGTTGTTTTATTTAAAATCAGTGTTTCAAATCAATCCGATAAGAAACTACAGAAAATAACCTACCATGGACACCGAAAAATTATTGTACAATTCGAGCCTGATCTTCAAGCATATTAACCAAAGTTTATCTGCTGAAGAAGAACTGGAATTGAAGACTTGGATTGAAACAGACCCCAATAACAGACAGCTTTTTGAAGAACTCACCCAAAAAGATTCTCAACAGACTGCGATTGATTATATGAACAAATTGTCTGTAGATGATGCTTGGAATAGCATGAAGATGGTCGTGAAAGAAGGGTCCACAATACAATCAGTTTCAAGCTCGAATAAGTTTAAAAAGTATTTTGCATGGAGCGCAGTAGCTGCTTTATTGATTGCAGGACTTTTTATCTTGAAACCGGAAAATGATAATCACAAAGTAGCCGTTGTTTTACCAATTGAAATATCACCAGGCAGTAATAAAGCCACCTTAACCTTGGCAGATGGTAAAATCATTTCACTAGATGCACTCGCTAACGGAGGTATAGATACTAAAGGAAATGGCAATGTAAAGGTGATAAAAATGGATGGCGTGGTACAATACAATAAAGCCAATCCAAGCGATGAAATCGCCTACAACACGATTCAGACACCCAAGGGTGGAAGATACCAATTGATCTTGGGAGATGGAACCATTATTTGGTTGAATGCAGCATCTTCACTTCGTTTTCCTGTATCCTTTGAAGCCAAGGAAAGAAAGGTAGAACTGAAAGGAGAAGCCTTTTTTCAAGTATCAAAAGACCTAAAAAGGCCTTTCAAGATAGCCATGGAAAATGAATCACAAATCGAAGTAAAGGGAACCAGTTTTAACGTCAATGCATATCTGGATGAAGATTTTCTCAAAACCACCTTGGTTGAAGGAAAAATAAATTTCTTGTTTGATGGGAGAACCAAGTCGCTTCTTCCGGGCCAACAAATTAAATTTTCCAATATAACCAAAGAATCTCGACTGGTGAATGAGGTTGACTTAAATGAAGAAATGGCATGGAAAAATGATCTTTTCATCTTTAAAGAAATGGATGTGAAAAGCATCATGAGGGTTATCAGCCGTTGGTACGATATTGATGTCTCTTATCGCGGCAAAATCAAAACCGAAACTTTCTCTGGTATTGTAAGCAGCAAAAGCAACCTGTCGCAAGTATTGAAAATTATGGAAGAAGGTGGAATTCAGTTTGAGATACAGGGAAGAGAAATTGTGGTTTTCTAACAAAAACCAGGAGCACAAAGGGTTATTTAATGATGAAACAAGGTATTGTCTACTTAGCAAGCAGACTGCTATTTAATTATAAACCAAAACAACCAAGATTATGCATGTAGAGAAGAAGGGGTTCCTGAAAGCCCTCTCAGGAAGAACGCCAATGCGGCTGCTCAAAATGAAATTCACTGCTGTGATGTTATTGGCGTTCTTTTTGCAGGTTAGCGCCCATACCTATTCGCAACAGGTTACGTTGAACATGAAAAACGCAAAGCTTCAGCAAGTGTTTACGGAAATCAACAGACAAACAGGATTTCAATTCTTTTACAAAGATGAATTGCTAAATAATGCAGGTAAGGTAACTATAGAGATCACCAATGGCAGCATGAAAGATGCATTGGATCTGTGTTTTAAAAATCTACCCATCAGCTTCTCTGTGGTAGAAAAAACAATAGTTGTCAAGGAAAATCCTTCCAACCCATCACCCAAAAAAGCATTTATTCAAACAGTCAACATCATAACAGGAAAAGTGACTGATAGCTTGGGGGGTTCGCTTGAAGGTGCAACAGTCACTGTGAAAGAGACCAATAAGATTGCAGTAACAGACAAGGATGGCAGATTCAGTTTAGACGCTGATCCTGGTCAAACCATTGTTGTCTCTTACATTGGCTTTGGCAATGCAACATATAAAATAGGCACATCAAAAGAATTTAACATTCAAATGGTTCCACAATCACAGAACTTGAAATCAATTGCATTGGTGTATACAGGATATCAGGCACTGCCAAAAGAAAGAAGTACAGGTTCTTTCTCAACGGTAAACAATGATGATATCAATAAAAAGAGCCTTAGTATGAATGTAGTTGACCGACTTGAAGGTCTAGTTCCCGGATTGTCAGTTAACTACGGTGCCAGCAATGAAAAATTCATGATTAGAGGCCTTACTACCATTCAAGCCTCAAGGTCACCCTTGATTGTTGTAGATGGTGTACCCATTAGCGATTATGCCTCTGTTTCCACGCTGGTCAATCCGCAAGACGTAGAATCATTGACAGTGTTGCGCGATGCAACAGCAGCATCAATTTGGGGTGCAGCAGCAGCCAATGGAGTTATCGTCATTGAAACTAAAAAAGGAAAAAGCAGCAACCAACCTCAGAAAATAAAATTGCAGTTCAATGCATTTTCATCTTTCAGAGGAATACCTGATTTGGATTATTTCAACATGATGGGAACACAGCAGTTTCTGCAGACTTCAAAAGAAATTTTCTCGGCAACAGATTACCCTTGGGCAACCGTGACAAATTTTATAGGTGCCACGCCAATAATTCCCCCTCACGAAAGAATTCAGTATGACTTATATCGCGGAATAATTAACGCGGGAACAGCGGGTTCAAAGTTTGATTCTTTAGCGCAATACAACAACCGCAATCAAATCAATCAATACTTAACCCAACCATCCATGCTGGTCAACAATAGCTTGAATTTTGATGGGGGAAGCAAGTTTCACTCTTATTATGGTTCTTTGGCTTACACACTAGATAAAAATGACAAGAAGACTGATCTAAGTCGCTACCAAATGAACCTAAGACAGAATTTTATATTCTCTCCCGCCATCAAATTGGATATAATCACCAACATTGCTTATGAAAAAACCAAAAATTTCCTCCTATCCGATCTTCCTGGAAACAACAGCAATTATCTGCCATATGCAATGTTTGCTGATGCCTTGGGAAATCCACTTTCACAAGCCTATCTAAAACGTCAAGAGGAATTTAGATCCACCTCAGAAATACAAGGCCTGATGAACCTGGATTATATTCCTTTGAACGAACCTTCAACTACACTGAACGACAAAATCAATTTTTCTGCACGGGTGAATGCAGGGCTTACCATCAAGTTATTTAGGGGTTTAACCTATGAATCAAGGGCGCAATATCAGAAAGCCAGCATGGATTCATACGAGTTTTATAAACAAAACTCTTATAAGGTAAGGGACGAATTGGCTTATTTCACAAAAGCCGGTGCTACGCCTGGAGCCGCCCCTATCAATTATCTTCCCAGAACAGGCGGTCATTTCAGCACACAAAATACTTCAGCCGTTGCTTGGACCCTCAGAAATCAGTTGAATTTTGACCGAATTTTTGCACAGAAACACCAAATAAATGCAATTGCAGGTACTGAATTAAGAAACAACCTAAACAAAGGAGTACAAAACTACAGAAGAGGTTATGATTTTCAAACCATGACGTTCTCCTTGTACAATGAAGACTCGTTGGCAGTAAGGGGAGTTGTAGCTCCGATTAACTATCAACCCTCCAGAACAACAAATAATGTGTTGAATTCCAAACCGGTAACGTATTCTGAAATTGAAAAACGGTTTGTTTCAGCCTATGCAAATACAGCATATACCTACAACAGAAAATACACAATGAATGGGAGCATTCGTGTAGACCAGTCTAACCTATTCGGAACAGACAGAAGTTTGCAATACAAACCAATATGGAGTTTAGGTGGTGCTTGGAATATCTCTAAAGAATCATTTTTCAAGGCAAAAAACATAAACAACCTAAACCTAAGGGTAACATATGGATTGGGCGGGAATGCCCCAAATCCAGGTTCAGGTGGACCATATGATATTGTTACTGCAGCCAATGTTGCCTACTTCAGCGGCTTGGGTACAGGTTACAATGTTTTGTATCCAAGAAATGAAAAAATCAGTTGGGAAAGAACTGCTACAACAAATGTGGGAGTTGACTTTGCCATATTGGGGAATAAAATATCAGGTTCTGTTGATATATACAAGAAAAAAACAACAGATCTCTTAGGCTTTCAACCAGCTGATCCTACAACGGGCTGGTCATTTGCATACAACAACTTGGGAAATTTGGAGAATAAGGGAATTGAAATACAAATTAATTCTAGCAATATCCAACACAAGAAATTCAAATGGACAACTGATTTCACATTGTCGTTTAACGAGAACAAAATTGTAAGTTTAAAATCTGCCCTGACTTCAACGGCAAGCACAAAGGTTAACTCAACGTTCACTGAAGGATATTCAGCATACGGGTTATTTGCCTATAACTATGCTGGATTGGATGGCGCTGGAAATCCAGTTGCCTTGAAAGCAAATGGAAAGGATACCGCACGCAGGTCAGCCGATTTCACCTTGGCAGATCCTTTGTATATGGGCACTACACAACCACTTTGGTTTGGCGGTATTACAAACAACCTAACTTATGGTCATTTCACGCTTTCATTTTTAATTGTATACAATTTTGGCAACGTTATGCGTAAAGATGTAAACCAATTCTTTACAGGAAGATTGACTTCAAATGTTCCAGTTTACCTGGGAGATAGATGGCAAAAACCAGGTGATGAAAAGTCAACAAACGTTCCCAGGTATACAGGTAACACTGCACAAAATGGTCTGCGTTTGTTAAATATCTACACCCAAGCCAACACTCATGTTGTAAGTGCTGCCTATGCAAAGTTGAGAGACATGACCTTGAATTACGAAATTCCAAAGTCTATTGCTGGTAAAATGAACATGTCTGATTGTTCCATTTACGCCCAGGTTAACAACGTTATGTTGTGGAAGAACAACAGTGCAAATATCGATCCTGAATACTACAATTTAAGCAGCGGCACAAGAGTTGGACGCATGCCTGCATTTTATACAATCGGATTCAAGACAACATTTAAATAATCACGGAAAAAGAAAATTATCATGAAAAGAATATTGCTAAGTGCAGTCTTACTGCTTTCACTGATGACTGGTTTCGAGGGGTGCAAAAAATTCCTTGATGTTGAGCCGAAAGGTCTTGATCTTATCAAAAGAATTGATCATTACAATGGTCTTTTTAACAACGCCAATCTTTATAGCTTGATCAACGTCAGAAGCGTTCCAGGAAGCTTGCCTTTTATCATCGGATATCCAGGAGCTCCTGTATTGATGTCTGATGATGTATTTTCTAGTGCTGCGTATTTGAGTACCCAACCTCTTTATTATCAAAATGCCTATCAATGGAAAGATGATCTTTTCCAAGAAGAGGATGAGTCAAGTGAGTGGGGTATATTTTATTCGCAAAATTACATTTACAATGTGATTGCCAATGGTGTGATGGATGCAACAGATGGCACAATCCAACAGAAAAAAGAACTATTGGCTGAAGCCAAAGCCAACAGGGCTTACATGCATCTTTTGCTTGTTAACTATTTTGCAAAACCTTACAACCCGCAAACAGCAAGCACAGATTTGGGCATCCCGATTTTGACAACTGCAGATGCTGGTGCTTCAAATTTCAAAAGATCAACTGTTAAAGAAGTGTATGAGTTTATCATTAGCGAATTGAATTCAGCAATTTCTGATTTACCCGTTCGAACAGTCAACAGGGCAAGGCTTGGTCAAACTGCAGGATATTATTTACTCGGACAAACATATTTTTGGATGGGAGATTATCCTAATGCATTAGCACAACTGAACTTGGCATTGACATCTATACCAAATCATACTGTTGGTGTTACATTGTACAATTACAACACACTGATGCCTACATGGACCACCACTGGTCAGGCTTGGTTGGGTGCCAATAAGTTTCCTGCTCAGACTCTCAGCAACGAAAACATATACCTCAAAACAATGAGCTTAAACTTTGCAACCGCAAGGAATACTGTTTATTTAAAACCTAGTGTTTATTCACTTTTTAGTGCAAACGATCAAAGAAAAAAGTTTTATTTCAACAACAGCACTACAAATGCAATAACAGCCCCTGGTTTACCTGGTCAACAACGGAATGCTCCAATATCGGTAAATTGGGGTCCTAATTTAGCCGATCTTTATTTGATGATTGCCGAGTGCAAAGCCAGGGCGAACGACTTGGTTGGTGCCAAGGCCGATCTTGAAACACTGAGAAAAACAAGAATGTCGTTGGCGGAAGCTACAGTTGTGGCTTCTACCCAAGAGGCACTTGTTAAATCAATTTTGGATGAACGCAAGCGTGAGTTCGCCGGAACTGGATTTCGCTGGTTCGATATGAGGAGACTTTGGAATGATACTAAATACAACAACGTTGATGCTTCTCACCCGTTAGGTGGATCAACCTTTACCCTGAAGGCAGAGAGATTGGCCATGAGAATACCACCTGCAATTCTTAAATTGAATCCAGGTATGCCAGACAATCAATAATAGTGCTCAATTAATATAATAGAAATCTCATCATGAAAAAAATAACATCGCTACTTCTCGTTTTAATGCCCTTTTTAATCTTTGCACAAGAAGGGTTTTCCGTTAAAGCCAAATTTAATAATTTAGGTGACCACAAGGTAAAAGCTACCTATAACAAAAATGGAAAAAACATCTATGACACGCTAACTGCCAACAGCAAGGGAATTATAGTTTGGGAAGGACAAGTGGAAGAACCTCAGATCGTAAGAATGGAAGTGTTAGATTCTACTTTAAATTTACGAGTTGGCAGGGCTGTTTCGGCCGCTCCATTTCTGATGTTTGTACTTAAAAATGCTAAAATTTCGATCACTGGAGATGCTAAGGAAGCATACGCATCTAGTATCAAATCTAAAGACAAAGAGATAGTAGAATATGAAACATACAGAAAAGATGAAATCATATTTAACCGGTCATATTGGGAAATTCAAAAAGAATTCAACAGAAAATTGAATGCTAAAGATACCGCTGGCAATTCGGTATTAACTGCGAAATTAGGAGCTTTACGCAAAGAAAACCAACAGATACGGATGAAATTTGTTGATGCACATCCTTCAGCATTTAGCAGTATTTTGATGTTAACCAACTTATTTCTTGTAATGTCTAACGATGACATGGTCAGGCGATACGAGGCTTTAGATCCGCGTTATAAGGATTCTAAAGCATCAAAAAGCTTGGGACTTAAGGTTGAGAGCAACAGAAGAACAGCTGTTGGCCAACCTATAATACAGTTCTCTTTGGTTGGCGTAGACGGCAAACAAGTTAATACTGCCGATTTGAAAGGGAAGGTTATATTACTTGATTTCTGGGGAAGCTGGTGTGTGCCTTGCAGGAAAAGTCACCCAGCCCTTAAAGAATTATATGCAAAATACAAATCAAAAGGACTTGAAATAATTGGTGTTTCCAATGAGGCATTCAGTTCCGGCGGAAACAAAGCACAACAAGATGCATCATGGAGAAAAGCCATTAAAGAGGATGGCATAGATTGGTTGCACGTGCTAAACGACGCTGATATAAATGACTTGGCTAAGTCGCACGATATTAATGGATATCCTACAAAATTTCTTATTGATAGAAATGGCAAATTCGTTTTAAAAATACTTGGCACAAGTGAAACACTTCATACATCCCTTGAAAAGAAATTGGCAGAATTAATGCCAGATTGACAACCAAAATCTATAGAAAAATACCCTTCTGTTTATTCGAGGGCACTGAAAAAGTCACTGATTTTTTTTACAATGAAAAGACCCTCTAATATTTTTAAAATAAAGGCTTCTAGAATTGATTATACGAAATTTGACAGCAATAAAAG
>JBILHX010000181.1:0-4317 GCA_044350285.1 Chitinophagaceae bacterium
CCATAACACTTGGTCAAAACCTTCATCTTGTGCCAATTTTGTAGGGTACATAGAGGCAGCGTAATTTCCTGCACATTTTGCTGCACCTACACCACCCTGAGAAGCACGGGTATAATGTTCTTCAACTTTTACTTTAAGTGCATGGCTGTAATAAGAGCTAACGGGGCAGGCATACACCATGAAACGATAGCTTTCACTTGGTTTAACACCCAAGTAATCGTCGGTTGCAAACATGAAGGGACGAATGTACAATGAACTGCCTTCTTTTGTTGGAATCCAAGCAGAATCAACAATTACCAATTGTTTGAGAGCTTCCATAAAAACCTCTTCAGGGAGGGCTGGCATACACATTCTTTCCGCAGAACGGTTAAGACGTGCTAAATTGTCTAAGGGTCTAAACAAAGTAATGACACCATCTGTGTTTTTGACGGCCTTCATGCCTTCAAATATGGCTTGTCCGTAGTGCAAAGCAGAGAGGGTAGGACTTAATGAAATATTATCAAAGGGTTCTAATCTAAAATTTTGCCATTCATTATTTCTGAAATCGCAAGAAAACATATGATCGGTAAATACATGACCAAACACAATATTTTCTGAATCGAAAGAAGATATTTTTGATTCTTCTACCAGTTTTGTTGTAATTTTGAGGCTCATTTGAAATGCAAATTAAATCAATTCCATGTATCAAAACCTAATTATTTCAGAAAATAATCCCGAGCAGGTCAATATGCTAATGGGAGATGAATTGTACGTGATAGATGAGGTTCAATGGTTTGAAGGGATGAAATCTGAGGGCGGGAATAAATTTCGCTTCTTAAATATCGTCGACCATGGAAACGAACACATCATTCCGGAGACTGAGCGCGACTTCTTTTTCAGAATTATTAATTCGATTAAGAACGACAAGTTTTCAATGGATGCAGATGGTTTTTCAATCGTCAATATCAGTGATTACAAAGGAGTTAAATGGAGCAATTTAGAGCAATTGTTCAGTCCTGTGTATTGTATTTTTTGGGGTGCCAATCCTGAAAAAGTTGGGATACATTGCAAATTATGGGGTGGCGCCTTACAAGGCAATTGCCGCATATTGTATGTCGATTCAATAAAAGACATCTCTGAGAACCAAGATAAGAAGAAACAATTGTGGAGTTTGGTGAAAAGGATGTTTCAAATTCAATAATTATGTCATTTAAAATTGTATTTGCTTCGAGCAATCGCCACAAGATAGATGAAATAAAGGCTTTGTTGCCTGAAGGATTTGAACTTTTGTCGTCTGCTGAAGCAGGCTTTATGGAAGAAATAGACGAGACCGGGAAAACATTTGAAGAAAACGCAGCACTTAAGGCAAATGCCTTGTTTGATGCCTGTGGGATGATTTGTTTTTCAGACGACAGCGGTTTGGAAGTAGAAGCCCTCAAAAAAGCCCCAGGTGTTCGCAGTGCACGATATGCTGGAGAACCTGCCGACACATCAAGAAACAATGCATTGTTGTTAGAAAATTTAAAAGACAAAACAAATAGAAAAGCTAGATTTGTTACAGTAATTTGTTTGCGCATGCCACACAAGACTTTCTTTTTCGAAGGATTTATTGAAGGAGAAATTGCTTATGAAGCTAGGGGGAATAATGGGTTTGGTTACGATCCACTGTTTATTCCCAAAGGCAGCGATAAAACGTTTGCAGAGATGGATTCAGAAACGAAAAATTCAATGAGTCATAGGCATAATGCCCTTGTGAAGATGTTGCCATTCTTGGCTTTTTTACATGAGTAGTACAATGGGTGAATCAGTTTTAATAAAAGATTTCGATTACAATCTTACAGAAGATAGAATTGCTCAATCAGCGGCAGAGCCGCGCGACAGTAGTAAGTTGTTGGTGTATAAGAATGGGCAAATCTCGGATGCTTATTTTTCGAATTTACCAGAGCAATTGGATGCAGATTTCAGTTTGTTTTTCAACAATGCCAAGGTTATACCTGCAAGGATATTTTTAAAGAACAGCCATGGAGCAAACATAGAAGTGTTTTTGCTTCAGCCATATAAAACCGAGCATGTCCAAGCACTCAATGCGAAAGAGAACTGTTCTTGGTCTTGTTTGATAGGAAACAAAAAGAAATGGAAGCTTGATGAAGTCTTGGAAATAGATATTGCGGGAATTGGTGTTCAAGTGAGGCAAATAGAGGATTTGGTTGTTGAATTCACATGGAGGGGTGGAAGTCCTTTTGTTGAGCTTTTAGAGAAAATCGGTAAATTGCCTTTGCCACCTTATATTAAGCATGAGGCTGATGAACACGATGAAGGACGTTATCAAACGGTGTATTCAAAAATTCAGGGTTCTGTGGCCGCCCCAACAGCGGGATTGCATTTTACGGATGCGGTATTGGACGAAATTGAGAAAAAAGGAATTGCTCAAAACTTTGTTACCTTACATGTTAGTGCAGGCACCTTTTTGCCGGTAAAAGTTGAAGATGCAAGGGCGCATGACATGCATCAAGAGATATATTCAGCAAACAAGGCGGAGATTGAATCGATATTAAAAAACAAGCAAATCATTGCAGTTGGAACCACTTCTACTAGGGTGTTGGAAAGTTTGTATTGGGCAGGTGTTAATTTGATTGAAAAACGGGAGAACCCTTTTCATATAGAGCAATTTGTATATGAGGGAAGGCCAGATTATACAGTAGAGGCATCAATGGAGGCTGTTTTGATGTTTTTGAATCAAAACAAATTGGAAGCTGTTTATGGTGAAACCTCTATTATGGTGGTTCCGGGTTATGAATTCAAAGTGGTAAAAGGATTGATTACGAATTTTCATCAACCTAAATCTACACTCCTATTATTGATTTCAGCACTTTTAGGGGAAAATTGGAGAACGGTGTATGCCCATGCAATGGACAATGGCTATCGGTTTTTAAGCTATGGCGACAGTTCTTTACTCTTGCCTTAAAAGAATTTTTTAAAAAGGTAAAAATCATTATTTTTGCGAACCTATAACATTTTGGCACATTATTCGTTTAAGCAATCGTATAAACATTTTTAAATTCATGAAGACAAAACTTTTTTTACTCATTGCAGCTTTTGGATTTTTTGTTTTTGGAGCCAAAGCCCAAAAGTTTGGCTACGTCGACACTGAATACATCTTAGGTCAAATGACCGAGTATAAAGCTGCGCAAAAACAATTAAATGAATTGTCGAGCAAATGGGAGGCTGATTTGAAAATATTAAAAGAAGAAGTTGACAAAATGTATAAGGACTACAAGGCCGAAGAAATTTTGTTAAGTGCTACCCAAAAGAAAGAAAGAGAAGATGCCATCGTTGCAAAAGAAGATGCAATGAAAAAGTTTGAACAAGAAAAGTTTGGCGTTAATGGTGAATTGTTCAAAAAGCGTTTAGAGTTAATCAGACCAATACAAGAAAAGATTTCTGTTGCAATTATTGCGGTTGCAAAGAAGAACGGCTTAGATTTTATTTTTGACAAATCAGCCAATATGAATATTTTGTTCAGCAATGCTAAGTTTGACCGCAGTGATGACGTGCTTGATGAACTAGGTGTTACCCCAATTGATACAGATAAATAAACCAATAAACCAATAATGAATAGATCCATTTTTACCGCAGCGCTTTTATGGCTGTGTGCCTTTTCTCCAAGTGTTGCTCAAGCTCAAAAAATTGGGCATTTAAATTTTCAGAACATTATTCAAGCAATGCCAGATTATACCAAAGCATCTAACGAGTATGAATTGTACAAACAATCATTGGAAGATGAGTTGAAAGCGATCGAAGCAGAAGCAATGGCAGTCAATAAAAAATACGAACTAGAATCTAAGAAGCCTCAACCTAGTCAAACCAGATTAAAGCTTTATGCTCAAAATATTGAGACCATGCAGTTGATGTATCAAGAGAAGCAACAATCTATTCAAGATAGTTTGTCCGCTAAAATGACTGAATTGGTAGCACCAATTAAAAAGAAAGTTGAAGAAGCTGTAGCTGAAGTAGCGAAAGCACAAGGTTATTCTCATGTCATAGACAACAGTTATGGTATGTTGATCTACGCAGCAGAAGAGAACAATATTGAAGCAGCTGTAAAAACCAAATTAGGCATCAAAGATAAGCCTGCGGCAAATCCAGGAGCTGGAAAGCCAATTGGTATGCCAGGAGCAAGATAGTTTTGTCAACAGGCAAGTTTTCACCCAAGGCATCTTATCCAATCGGGGTCTTTGACTCTGGGATTGGCGGATTGACGGTTGCTAAAGCGATCAACGATTTGCTGCCCTATGAGCAATTGGTTTATTTTGGAGACACCGCCCACATGCCTTATGG
>JBILHX010000015.1:0-42041 GCA_044350285.1 Chitinophagaceae bacterium
TCACATCTGTGCTTACTAAAGCTGTTGCTCCAGGCTGGACTGTGAAAGTTGGGGTTGGTAAGGCATTTACAATAATCGATCCTGTTGCATTAACGCTTCCACAACCCCCTGTTAAAGGAATGCTGTAGCTATATGTTCCAGCAACGGCAGGTGTTCCACTGATTGTGATGGTATTGGATGACCATGCGGCACTTACCCCTGCAGGTAAACCTGTTGAAGTTCCAATGCCTGTTGCGACCGATGTAGTATGGGTAATATTTAATGCGGTATTTAGACAAGCGAGTGATGATGATGCAACACTGGCAGAAAATACGGCAATCGAAACGCTGTTACTGCTGGCTGTTGAAGATGTTACACATACTGCATTGCTGGTTAATTCACAAGTAATTATATCACCATTTGCCAAAGCTGCGTCTGTATATAATGAACTGCTGATACTTACATTGACACCATTTTTTTTCCATTGATAGGTGGGCGAACTGCCGCCATTTGTAACACTAGCTGTAAATCTAACAGTGCTGCCACTGCAAATACTACTTGCATCAGAAACAATACTGATAGAAGGGGTAACCGTAGTACAAAAAACAAAACCTGGCAAACTTCCTGTTCCAGTTGCATTTGTAACAGCAATACTACCGCTTGTTCCTGAACCAACGACTGCAGTAATTGAAGTTGAACTCACTACTGAAAATGAACTTGCTGCAGTACCACCAAACATTACTGCAGTGGTACCTGTAAAATTTGTACCTGTAATAGCAATGGTTGTTCCTGCTGCTGCAGTAGTTGGAGTAAATGATGAAATGGTTGGCGACCCGCTGATACTAATAGTTACATAACTTGAGTATGCCACACAACTGCCTCTTGTAATCTTTACTCGAAAATAAGTAGTACTGGTTAAATTGCCAATAGTAGCCCCCGTTAATGTATTAGATGATGTTGGTGTTAACGTGGTAGGTGATGCAAATCCTGGATCTGTTGATTTTTGCCAGTTAGTAATTGTTCCTGTATATCCTGTCAACGTAAGTGTAGCAGGGGGTGTATTATTAGTAATACTTTGGCTTGATGAAACGGTTCCACCTACGGCATTGGGCGGCAAGCTTAAGGTAATGGTTTTAATAACATTACTGCAGCCGGAATTGGCTGTTGCTGTCAACGATAAATATACTGAGCCAGCTGATATATCTGCCGCAGTTGGAATGTAATACGAGTTGGTTAATGCTGATGCTGTTGTGTTATTTGTAAATGTACCAGTGCCGTTTGATGTAGACCAAGCCAATGCGCTGTAGTCTGATGCACTTGAAGAGCCTGAAATAAAAATTGACGTACCTGATGTAGCACAAGATGAAAAAGAAACACCGGCGTCAAGAATTGGATTAGAGTTATTCGTAAATGTATAACTGCTAGTTAAAGGAATCGTACAATTTGGTGTAGTTAGCAAGGAAATTATGCTAACATTAAGTATATTATTTGTGCCGGTATTGGGTAATAGCGGTAAATTAAAACTACCTGTACCCGGCGTACCTGCGGTAAACACCATTTGAACATTTGAGGATGCTAAGGTATTTGTTCCGGAAATATTATATTCAACTGTGTAAGTTCCCGAAGCCAGTGTACTACTAGATACGGTAACAACACTATTGTTATTTGTGCAGCTGCTCGTTGCACTCACAGAAAAATTGCTGACAGCAGGTCCTGAGCTATTAATTGTAACAGATGCCGTATTTCCAGTAAAGGAAGATATTGTACATCCGCTGCTCATTACTACACCTGAAATAGTAACTGTAGTTGTTCCTGATGTGTTAAGTGTATTAGTTATTAATGAACCAGTTCCATTTATAAAACTTACTGTTGCAGAACCATTAGAACTAGAGTTTGGACCAGAAAAAGTATAATTAATAGTGTAATCACCATTCGTCAACAACGAATTAAAAATAGTTATGGTTGAACCGGAACCGACACATGTATTGGTGGCTGAAGTTGTTAATGCAAGAGTTGATGTATATACACTAGCAATAACTGGCCATCTTGCAGATTCACAAACAGGAGAACTTGATGTAGCTGCTGCATAATAAGTAGTTGTAGCGGTTGGTGAAGGTGAGTAACTGTTTCCAGTAGCTACTACTGTTCCACCCGTTGAAGTAAACCAGCTTACTGTTCCGGAAGAAGCAGTGGCTTTAAGCTCAACCGTGCCAGCAGTAGCACATTTTCCACCATTGGTTGTACTAGTTATGGAACCGCCTGATACTGTAGCAGTTGTCGCTGTTGAGAGATTGGAGTAACAGCCACTTTTTATTTGAACTTTATAATATTTTGTTCCTGCTACAGATAGATCAGGCTTATATGTATTATTTATAGCTCCATCAATCTCAGTATATGTTCCAGTGCTGGTAGCGGATACACTCCATTGGTAACTGTAGCTTCCTGTGCCTCCTGTTGGCGAAACAGATAGAAAAAATCTTGCAGGAGCGGTGCTATTATTACTATATACATCTGAACAAGTACTGATGTTAGGTGAATTCAAAGTTCCTCCCAACGCACTACCCGCTACAGAACTTATGGTGAATTCATCACTGGTTGAGCTGTAACCAGTTCCCGATTCTGTAACAATAGCTCTATACTTATAGCCCGAAGTTGCAGCTGATATTGACAATTTAGTTGATCTAGCTCCACTATAAATACCAACATTAGAAATGGTATTCCAGGTAGATCCAGAATTGGTAGACTCTTGCCATTCATAACTAAGTGATCCTCCGGATGCAGCATATGATCTTACGGAAAGAGATGCGCTGCTTGTTCCCGAGTTACAGATAACACTATTTGTATACTCTGTATTCTGTTCAATACTTGGAGGAACGTTAAAAGAAGATGCATTATACGCTATAAATGATATATCAGTTTCGCCAGAAGGTACAATTGTAAAAGATTTTACCTGAGAATAATTTGAACTTGTAATACCAAACTCTGATAACTTAAAGGCAATCAAACTGATACCAAAATTGTAATTAACAATTCCATCATAAATTGCTCCCGTTGGTGTTGCACTCGAAAGCTCATCACCTATATTAACATAATGTTGGTCACCTTTAAAACGTCCAAGACTGAGTTGGTCTTTAAACATTACGGATACCTGATTACCAACAATATTACCTGCAGCATCCAAAAACTTAAATACATCCCCTGTAGTGGACACAACTGCAGTTTGTGTTACCAAAATATCAGGTTCAGCATCGGAAATTTTGCTGCTTAGAATAGCTTGCACCGGATAAACAGAAATTGCAGTAGCAGGTAAATTTGCATAGCCTGTTCCAATATCCAATCCGTGAATACCATCAGTTTGCATATTTTCGGGAGTGAGATTTTTTACGTTATTATGAGAACCAATTGCTTCCAAAGTAGTTCCATCAATTCTACTGGCAATACTTATCCTTAAAACGGAGGATGCTGTACCTTTTAAAATTGTCGGGAATGCCCACCAGTTTCCTGCAGTGTATGTTTGCCTATTAGCTATCAATACAGGATCATTAACTCCTGTAGAATACAACTTGCCGCCATAAGTAAAACCAAGAACATTATGGGAAGAATCCGGAAAAATTGTATTGGTGTTACCGGTAGAACTCCAGTAACGGCCAAAATCTGTTACAATCCTAGTAACATCTGAAACTTGTGAATAGCTTTTTTCATTTATTTGAGTCAATAAAATGACCAAAAATAATATTCTTGATAAAGAAGTTTTAAGACCATGACATTTACCATGATTTCTTCTCACACTAAATATAAAACACATATTTATTTTCTTAATAACAAAAGCAATCATCATCACCTTGTTACACATTCGGTTTGACATATTAAATCGACCTTGTTTTATAACTTTTTTATTCCCTAACATTAAGTTTGACTAAAATTTAAACTCTCAAGTTTATTGAAAAGCATCCGCCACTTTTCCAAAACATCCTGAACTGAATGTTCCACTTGCTAACAATCCTTCAGTGCTAATAAATGTTTTCTTACCATTCACCTCTAGGGCTGTGGTTAAATCCAGACCTGAAGCAGATGATGAGCCGGCCAAGGAAGTCCAGGCTGTTCCATCATAATAATAAAATCCTGGTGGATTGTCTGTTTGATATATCAACAGTCCCTTGCTAGCAGATGTTACGGTTGTAATGGGATCTCTTTCTGTTTTTGTCATTCTAGGTGCCAAAAATCCTTTGTTTGTTGTACTTACATCCAACTGCGCAGCGGCATTGGGGGTTGCGGTTCCAATCCACATTTGGGCCTGTGTGTTTAATGCAATTAAAAAGATTGAAAAGGCAAGAAGTAAGTGCTTCATTGTTGATTATTTCAATTTCCCGAACAATCTGCTCCTGAAAACAGATTATAACAAATTGGTTGACAGGGATTTATGCTGGAATTCAACAGGTCATTTATGAATAAAATGACCACCTCCAAAGTGATGAAACTTCAGAAAGTTGTTAAATTGACATGTAAAATTCATTCAATGGTGCTTAAGCAGCAATAGCGAATGTTAGTAAAACTGACATGTGTAAGGAAATAATCACTATGAAACAATCCCTGATTTCAAGGCAAGGGAGACAGCCTCGGCGCTGGAATTGACATGAAGCTTTTCGTATATTTTGCGAATGTGGGCATTAACCGTAAAATAGCTGATTTCCATCCTGGCTGCAATCATTTTGTAGCTGAGGCCATCGGAAAGCAGCTCAAGGACTGTCTTTTCCCGGTTCGTGAGGTTATAAGGATTGGAGGGTTTTGCAATGGGTTGAAAAAAACGCATGACCCTAAGGGCTATGGAAGGTGTCATGATAGCACCACCATTGTACACATCCTCGATTCCCTTCAAGATCTTGTCTGGTGAAGCGCTTTTAAGTAGATAGCCTTCTGCACCGGCTTTCAAACTGCCAAAAACATGCTCATCATTGTCAAATGCCGTTTGGATCAGGACCTTTGTGTTGGGACTCAATGACTTGATCAGGCGCGTTGCTTCAATACCGTTCATGCCAGGCATGTTGATATCCATCAAAACCACATCTGGCTTAAGTTGAGCAAGTTGGGTTTCCACATGCAAGGCATCGGCGAAAGTACCAACCGAAACGAAACCCTCGCTCAAGCCAATCAATGCATCGATGCTGGTTCTGGTGGCTTCCGAATCATCATAAGTAATAACGCGTATCATCGGTTCAAAGTTAATCAAATGGCAAGAGGATTGTTATAGCTAATACTAGTAAGTGGAACAAGGCATGAGATGGTTGTGCCGGCACCCAATTTAGATGAAAATGTGCATGTTCCCTTGAGCTTCTCAGCCCTGAACCTCATGTTGCGGAGTCCATTCCCAGATTTCGTTGCTTCTATATCTTTCATGCCAATACCATTGTCTTGAATTTCAAATAACAATTGATCGTTTTTTCTGGAAAGGCTTATGTCTATTGAAGATGAACGGGCATGTTTAAGGATGTTATTGATGGCTTCCTTTGCAATCAGCAACAAATTCTTCCTTGCATTGATATCGGTAATCTGTCCTTCCAACACCTCATCAATGTGGTAACGGCAATGCAGGTTTTGGCCTTCCATCAACTCGAAATAAAAATCCTTCAATTGACTGCTCAGTGATTTTTGTTCATAGCCGCTGGTGTTGATGGCCCAAACAATATCTCCCATATTCTCCATGACCAATTTGAGGTCTTTCACCATTTTAGACAATGAAACATTAAATTCAGGAGTCTTTTCCTGGAGTATCTTTTGTGCTAAGATTGCATTGAGGTGGATGCTGCTCAGCGATGAGCCAATTTCATCGTGAAGATCAGCACTGATAGCAGTGCGTTGTTGACTCAGTTCCAAATGCTTTTGAATTTCCAATTTGATGTTTTCTTGCTGATAGAGCCTGCTTTTATAGATCAAGGCAAAATTCAAGAATAAAAATAGCACCAAAACTGACCCCATAATAACCTGGAAGTTCCACATTTCTAAAGGTTGATGGTTGCCATAAATATCAATATTATTAATCAAACTGACCCTTATTATCAACATGGTAAGCAAGGTTCCGAACATGATGATACTGTTTAATTTTTTACCCCTAGTACCCAAATAAAAAATGAAAGTCAATTTAAAGGGGATGGTTAAAAAATATACGTATTTGAAGAGCAAAATTGAAAAATAATGAAAAGAGGAAAGACCCAACACCAAAATCAGAAAAGCGACTGAAATCAACATCGATTCCGCTATGATAAAAGCCTTGTTGAACTTTGGGTAAAAGATTGCGAGATCTAAATAGTATCGGATGAATCTATAGTACATCGCAAAAGACAAAAAAACCAAGCTGAATGTTGAAGCGTATTTTTCTTTGATACTTAGATCAATATCATCATTCAAGAATAAATGTATTCTAAGAATAAAAAATATGGTGAGCGCTACAAAAGCAAGAAAAAAATAAAAAAATTCATTCTTTTTAAAAAGGACATAGTTCATCAAGATATGAGCCAGCTGAAGGAATATGACGCCCAGTGAGAAAAAAATAAAATTCATTTATATATTTTTGATGGTCGCTTTTGAATGATTTCAGAAAGCAATTTAACAAAAATGAAGCTGAGAAATGAAGCCATGAGGTGAAACTGCAAACTGGATGTGATTTTAAGGTATTTTTTAAAGCAATCAACTAGTTCTTTTGTATATCAGGGCATGAGCCAGGTTTGGTCTGTTAACATGGCATCATTATAAGTAAATTTTGCCCTGCGGTTCCCTTTGCTGTGGGTATAATACCAATCCATCCAATCTATGCGAGTTTCAACAACCACAAAATGATTGAAACCAACTTCCGATTCTTCCAAGGTATAATCAAAGGCGGTCAAAGACTCATTAAGACCGGTTGAAGCTTCTGGCATTTCTTCCACCAACCTATCCAACATATAATAACGACGGCTGTGGTGGCCGGTTTTGTTCCAATGTTCTTTGCACAAATCATCCATGTTGTGAATGATAATATTTCCGCTCAACCTGATCTGTGTGCGTTGGGATTGGTCGTAAACCAACCAACTCATGTGGTTGGTATCCTTTAGGTCAACCATCTTTTTGCTGCGCAGATCGGTGTGCAAGTAGATTTTTTTTGTGTCAACATCCACCCTTCTTAGCACGACAGTGCGCATGTGGGCAACATTGCCTACGGAAGTTCCGATAACGGCCTGGTGCATGGGGCTTTTGCGGTTGTTGGCAGCATCGTGGAGCATGTGCCAGCAAATGGTTTCGATATCACTTAATAATGGTGTTCCTTCTCCCCAGGGATGTTCGTTAACGGATAGACTCATGGGGCAAATTTAAATGAAAAATGAAGAATGAAGAATGAAAAATAGAACAGTCGGATAATTGTTGAAGCGGTTGAGGGGGTTGAAGGAGATCCCTCGCTGCGCTTATAATGACGTATTTGTAATTCATTGAAAATCAAGTCGAATTGTATTTCTCAATAGCCTGGGGTTTAAACCCCAGGCTATTGAGAATGAAGGTTGAAAACAAAAACATGAAACGTCATAACCCTTTTTTTAGGACCAAGTTTGATGCATCTTTGAATTTGTGTGAACCATCGCAAGTGGGCATTCTTTTGGATAAGCCGCATGTACAATCGTTGATTCCTTTGCCATCAAGGATTTGCTGTCGATATTTTTCTATTCTGGAGAATCGAGTTGCCGGTTGCTTTGCTGCCGTAAAAAATAAATTATACGCACGTTGTCGGCCAGGAGTCAATGCTTCAAAAGCTTTTTTAAACACTGAGTCTTGAGATAAAACCTGAATCAGTTCTTCTGCAAATACTAAATCTGACAACTTTTTCGTCTCAACTTTCAACCCCATATTTTCAACTTCTATGGCTTCATAAATATATTCCTTCAAAATGGGCTTGAGTTTGATGATTTCTTGAAGACTGGTAAATTTAACCATTCGGACCGACTGTGAATTTTCACCTGGGCTGGTTAAAATACCATGCGGATCACTCATTAAAACACCTTTAAAAAAACTAATGCAACAAAAATCTTTATATGAGCCCAATATCAAGATATTAGCATCTTGGTGCGTGTAACAAGGAACTCCCCATTTTACATTTTCTGTCAACATACATTCTAGCGCTATTGTTCTTAGATGCTCTAGTTCTTCTGGCCATTTTTGCAGTCTTTCTAAATAATCATCTACGGAAGCACTCATTTTAGTATGATTTTTTAGATTGAAGTAAGTTGAAATGTTTGACAAAGATAAGCATCACTGAGATTAGGAAGGTGAAAGTGGAAGACAGCAAGATTCAATAGGATTGGTTTAATTCTCAATAGCCAGGGGTTTAAACCCCCAGGCTATTGAATAAAGCCATTTTTCATTCTCCATTCTTCATTTTTCATTCAATTCTATTATGCTTAACTTCGCGGCCCACGGCCTCGTAGTACAATGGATAGTATGAGAGCCTCCGAAGCTCCAGATCCCGGTTCGATTCCAGGCGAGGCCACAAAAAAACCCAATTTAACAATGGGTTTTTTTAGTTTAAACATTACCCATTTAGCCTTGTTTTATTACTACGGGTTAAGTCAATTTGCAACAAATTATCATCCCATCAGTTGTTGACATCTTACAAAAGAGATTAAACAGAAACTTAAAAACTGCAGAGAAATTGATAAATTCGGACATTCCGAACATATTTCAACCATTTCACATGCGTAAATTAATTCTCCTTGCTTTTCTTTTTACCGCAACTGGTGCACATGCACAAAAAACCATCCTCATCAAATGCGGAAAACTGCTGGATACCAGGAGCGGACAGGTAACAGAGAAACAATACATTTTGGTGAAGGGGAATACCGTTGTTTCGGTGGGAGGAAATGCTGTTGCAGCAGACAGCACCATAGACTTGAGTGACTATTTCGTAATGCCAGGACTGATAGATTGCCATACACATGTGTTGCTTCAAGGAGACATCACACAAGAGGATTATGATGTTCAGGTGTTGAAGGAATCCATACCATACAGAACCATTCGCGGCATCAAAGCAGCGGAACGTTCGCTGATGAATGGATTTACAACCATTCGTGACCTCGGAACGGAAGGAGCTGGATTTGCGGACGTTGATATCAAAAAAGCCATCAACCGCGGCATCACCAACGGTCCGCGTATGTTTGTTTCTACCTTGGCCATCAATACTACAGGACATTATCCCATCAAAACAGGAGATTATGCATGGGAATTGAAAATGCCAAAAGGGTTACAGGAAATCACAGGAGCTGACGAAGGAAGAAGGGCTGTTCGTCAACAAATAGAACAAGGGGCAGACTGGATCAAGATTTATGCGGACAGGGGATACTATAAATTGGCAGATGGCTCCTACAGGGCTTTACCCAATTTCACCCCAGAAGAAATCAATGCGATTGGCGATGAAACCATCCGAAGTAGAAAAAAACTAGCAGCCCATGCCATGACAAGAGACGGCATCATATCGGCCATCAATGCAGGAGCAAAATCTATAGAACATGGAAGCGGTATGGATGAGGAATGCATGAAACTCATGGCCAGCAAGGGAGTATTTTGGTGCCCCACCCTTTTTGTAAACGAATTTGTTGCCGAAGGAAGGGCTAAACTGGGAAGTCCAATTAACCTTTATTTCTCACAATCCATCCCTGATATTTTCAAAAAAGCCATGAAAGCCGGCGTGAAGTTGGCTTATGGAACAGACATTGGAGGGTACGATTGGAGTTTGCCACAGGCAAAGGACTTCACGTATTTTGTTCAGTGGGGACTTACGCCGATACAGGCGATACAAACGGCCACCACAACAGCTGCGGAATTGTTGGAACAAGAGGGAAAGATTGGGGAGATTAAAACAGGAACATTTGCAGACATCATTGCCTTGAAAAAAGATCCGACCAAAAACATTGAAGCCCTTCAGAAAATTGATTGGGTAATGAAGGACGGAAAGGTGTTTAAACAATGATTTATTTTATTTTTTTCACCTCGGTTAACAAAAAGAAAACGATCCCCGTGTCATCTAAGAATGGGATGAAATATATCCTAGCCTACAATTGATTCTTGTTGGGTTATTCTTTTTTGCATCTAAAGAAAAATAATGAATTTTCAATTCAGAAAGATTGTCATTGCGATTTTGTGTTTATTTCTCGGAGCCGGCCGTCTGTATTCACAAAATACTGGAAACATTCATGGTTCGGTTTCCTCAACGGAAGGTCATTTGCAATATGCCAATGTATTGGTATTCAACTACGCCGACAGCCTAAAACCAATTCAGGCAGTGATCACAGATTCAACTGGGAAGTTCAGCTTTAGTAACCTTACAGAAGGTCGATTCATACTCAAGATATTTTTGATTGGCTATGGTACTGAAAAAAGAATGTTGGAGATCAACAACGTTCAAAAAAATGTAGATGCGGGAAACATCGTGTTAAAGATGATGCCAAAAGCACTGCAAACTATTCAGGTTTCAGGCCAGAAAAAGCTGATAGAAAAAACTTCAGAGGGGTTTGTCGTGAATGCCGCTGCAAACCTTACCCAAGTTGGAGGAACGTTAACGGATTTGCTGAGAAATACACCCACGATAGTTGTTGATGCAGATGGGGCAATAACAGTAAGGGGAAAAACGCCGTTGATCTTGATTAACGGAAGAAACTCGAGTTTTACAAATACAGACCAGATTGCATCATCAAGCATTGAAAGCATTGAAATCATCAACAACCCATCCGCAAAATACGATGCAGCAGCGGAATCGGGCATCATCAACATCAAACTAAAGAAAAACAAGCAAAATGGCTTTAACGGTGCCATGGTTTTGGGGGCAGGATATGGGGCAAGAGGCAGGTTGAACAGCTCGATTTTGGTCAACAACAAAACAAGCAAATGGAATGTCGGGTTGGGATACGACAATCGTTTTGGAGGCAGGATACGGTCGATAAATGGAGACCGCATCAACTTTAATTTACCCGAAGCCTATTCTTTGGTTCAAAGAAGGTCAGATACCAGAACGGATGGATTGCAAAATACAAGGCTCAACATCGATTATTCTCCAAATAAAAAACATTCATTTGGATTTGAGGCCTTGAGAAATTATGAAGATGAAAACAACAAAGAATTTTTAACGAGCACCATATCCACCAAATCGAATCAATTCAATTCAACATCAACCAGAAAATCCATTGAAATCCAAAAAGAGAAACTAACGGAATTTGCGTTGAACCATTCCAAAAAATTCGAGGATAAGCGGAAAAGTTGGGTATCCAGCATCAACAGTTCTTTTGGTGATGAAAAACAACAAACAGGAATCACCTCACAGGCATTGAATGAAAAGGGTGCTTTTTTAGGAAACGAATTTTTGCAACAAACAAAAAATTACGAGATAAGCAATGTAACCAATTTGAAAACAGATTATGTGCAACCCATTTCAGCGAAAGCTGAATTGCAAACGGGATATAAAAGCACGATAAGGCATTTGGATGCGGATTTCAAATCACTGGATTATATCAATGGTACATTTGGATCAAATGGATTGTCGAGCAATCGGTTTGATTTTAAGGAGCAGATACATGCTGGATATCTCCAATTTTCAACGGTAACGGGAAATAGAGAGAATCCCCTCTTGAAGTATGATGTTGGATTGAGGGCAGAGCAGGTTTGGAACAGTGGGAAAGTGCTCAGCAACAATGCCACATTCAACAAAAATTATTTAAACTTCTTTCCGTCGGTTGGACTGGCTTATTTTAAAAACCAAGATGAGTTTTGGAAATTGACTTACAGCAAAAGGATTAGCAGGCCATCATTAGGACAACTGAACCCATTTGTTGATATCACGGATTCGTTGAATCCACGTGGAGGGAATCCTGACTTAAAACCGGAATTGATACAATCCTTTGAGTTGGGGTATAGTAAAGATTGGTCGGCTTTTTCAGTATATGCTGTTTTGTTCTACAGACATTCAAACAATGCCATCAGGTCATTTACCCTGTTCAACCCAAATGGGGTGGCGTTGACAATACCACTGAATTTTGGCAATGTGTCAACCTACGGAGTAGAAAATGTAACAACAGTTAAAGCAGCTAGTATCTATGATTTAAACATCAGTTTTTCGTTGTTTCAGCAGAATTATGAAGGACAGGATTTGGCGAAAGATGTTGTGAACAATGTTTTCAGTTGGAACGGCAAGTGGATCAACAACCTGACACCCTGGAAAGGAGGCAAATTGCAGATCACTGGAGTGTATAATTCACCATCTGCTACCACACAAGGAACCATCAATGCCATTTATTATGCAGACATGGGGTTTCAGCAAAAACTGGGCAAAGGCAATGCGAGGCTAGGATTGGTGTTTTCTGATGTATTCAACACCCAAAAATATGGATACCAAAGGCTGACCAAGGATTTCAGTTTTACGAGGATTTCAAAAACCGATACGAGGGCAGTGCTGTTGACTTTTGCGTATACTTTTGGTACAAGCTTTAAGGAGAAATTGATGGAAAATAAGTTTTCAAACGATTGAGCCATTTACAGAATGAGGCTTCAATGTAAAAACCCCAAAATTACTTGGGGTTTTTTATTAGGTGCTTAACCATAAATTAACTTATAAAAATATTTGTAAATTTTTTCAAGTGGAATTCATGAAAGTAAAAGTCTAAATTTTTTTAATAAAAAAAGTATAAAAAGGATAAAAAATAAGTGCGCAATTTGGTTAAAGACCTAAATTTAAGTAACTATTTTGATACTAAATCGATAAAGATAAAAAAGGGAATAAGAATTTTTGGATGCGATGCATGGCTAAAGAGCTATTTCACAACACAACAAAAACCAGTTGATGCTAATTTTGCTGATGACAAAAAGAAATAAATTTTGACCACTTTACACCGTTAATTATATTTGCAACGTAAATAATTAATGTGGGAATAGCTGAGAGAAAAGAAAAACAGAAAGAAGAAATAAGGAAAATGATCCTTGATGCATCCATGAAACTCTTTGTAGAAGAGGGTTTCGAGAAGGTATCAATCAGGAGGATTGCAGACATTATACAGTACTCTCCTACCACCATTTATTTGTATTTCAAGGACAAGAATGAGATCTTGTTTTATTTAAACCAGGCAGGATTTATTAAACTCCTTGAACAAAACAAAGAGCTGATTAAATTGCAAAACCCTCTGCTTCGTTTGCATAAAATGGGTGAGAATTACATTAGGTTTGGGTTGGAAAACCCAGAATACTATGACTTGATGTTCATACAACCGGCGCCCATGGAAAAACTCGCCGAATTGAATCTTGGCGAATGGAAGAATGGAGATGCTACACGTGATATGCTGAAATCTATCATTGCAGAATGTATGGAAAAGGGTATTTTAATAGAACATGACATAAATAGTGTAGCGATGGCAGTCTGGGGACTGGTACATGGATTGGTTTCTTTGTCCATCAGAAGGCGTTTTGAAAAATTGGTTGATCCGGAAGATGTTGTAAAGACGATGTATGGATCGCTCAATTGGATGATGGGTTTGTTTGATGAAAATATTGATTCAAAAACTACAGATATAAGATGAAAAAACATATACAAATCTTCGCATATTTCTTCCCTTTTGTCATGTTATTTACAAAGGTGTCATCGCAGGAAAACAGACTCCAGCAATACATAGATTCGGCATTGAAAAACAACATTGCACTACAGCAAAAAAGCATTTCGATAGAGAAGGCAATGTATAGTTTGAAGACAGCCAAGTCCTTGTTTCAACCAACATTGGCTGTACAGGGAAGCTACCAAACGGGAGAGGGAGGCAGGAGCATATCTTTTCCGGTAGGCGATTTGTTAAATCCTGTTTATTCAACCTTAAATAAGCTCACTTCATCCAATAATTTTCCTCAGATCAGCAATGTGGAAACGAATTTCTTTCCGAGTAATTTTTATGACCTGAGAGTAAATACGGTGATGCCGATTTACAACAAGGACATACAGTACAACAAACAGCTTCAGCAGCAGCAATTGGAGATTCAAAAAACAGATGCAGAAGCATACAAAAGGGAGCTGGTAAAAAACATCAAGACGGCATTTTACAATTACCATGCAGCAATGCGAGCAGTAACCATTTATGAAAACGGTGCTTCACTGGCAAATGAAGGGAAAAAAGTGAACGAAAAATTGTTGGCAAACGGCAAAGGCTTGCCTGCATACATTCTTCGGGCAGAAAGTGAGATCAGTCAACTCGGCGCACAAATGAATGATGCGCAAAAACAGGTTGAATCAGCCAAAATGTATTTTAATTTCCTGCTGAACAAAGGGCTAGATGAACATGTGGATACCACCATGAATACTGCATGGGAATTGCAGCAAATCAAGCAATCAAAAGCATTTTCAATAAGTGTTTCAGGAAGAGAAGAAATAAAAATATTGGGAAATATCGTTGAATTGAACAATACGGTTTTGCAAATGAACAAAGACTATTGGTATCCGAAACTGAATGGATATCTCAACCTAGGTTCACAATCGAACAATTGGAAGTTTAACCAACAATCAACCTATTATCTTGGAGGGTTGCAGTTGGACATTCCTATTTTTAATGGGAAAAGAAACCAGTACAAGATAAGGCAAGCAGAGCTTGACAAGCAGACAGCCAGAAACAACCTAAAACAGGCAACACAACAGTTGAACCTCAGTGCCAACATGGCTAAAAACAACCTGTCGGCATCCTTGCTCAATTATACTGCCTCACAAAAGCAGTTGGAGGCAGCTAGTGCCTATCAACGGCTGATAGAACGTGGTTATCGCGAAGGAGTCAACACCTACATAGAAACTCTGGATGCGAGGAACCAGCTCATCAATGCCAGTTTACTCATCAATATCAATGAGTTCAAGGTGCTCATAGCAGCTGCGGAACTTGAAAGGGAAACGGCATCATATCAACTTCAATCCAAATAAGATGAACATCAACACCAAAAAAATTGGCATTGCTTTACTAATGACTGTCAGCCTTTTTTCATGCAAAGAAAAAACAGTGGAATCCATTGTTTCTGTTACGGATACGATACCGGTAAAAACCATTGCTATAGAGGCATCCAGCATGCAGTTCCCTGTAGAAACATCGGGACAGTTTACGACAGAAGATGAAACTTATTTGTCGTTCAAAACAGGAGGAATCATAAAGCATGCGTTTGTCAAGGAAGGTGATGCTGTGAAAAAAGGACAATTGCTGGCGAGTTTGGATATGACTGAAATACAGGCACAGGTTCAACAAGCGAAGATTGCATTTGAAAAAGCGCAGCGAGACAACCAACGAGCGGGCAATTTGTACCGCGACAGTGTGGCAACATTAGAGCAATTCCAGAACAGCAAAACGGCGTTAGATATAGCACAACAACAATTGAATGGAGCAACATTCAATGCACAATATTCAGAAATCAGGGCAGGAAAAGATGGCTATGTGCTTAGAAAATTCATCAACGATGGACAAGTGATAGCGCCAGGAACACCAGCATTTCAGGTGAACGGGGCGGGAAACCAACAGTGGGTGTTGAAAGTAACAGTGAGTGACAAGGATTGGAGCAGCATTGAAAAAGGAGATCAATCATTCATCACTCAAAATAATTCATCTTCAGAAAAAGTGCCCGGCAAAGTAATCAACAAATCAGAAGGAACAGACCCCATAACAGGAACAATGTGGGTAACCATCAAACCCAATTCAGGCATGTTGAAAAGGACTGCAACTGGAAGTTTTGGAAAGGCACAAATCATTCCATCAAAGTCAACACAAGGTTGGATGATTCCTTACGATGCTGTGATAGACGGCAATTCAAATGATGGGTTTGTGTTCATCTCCAAAGACAACAAAACAGCGGAAAAGAGAAGCATTCAGATTGGGGAGATTACAAATAATGGTGTGTTGGTAACAAGTGGATTGGAAGGAATAAGTTCCATTATCATTTCCGGTAATGCTTATCTAAACGAGGGCTCACCAATAAAGATCATCAAGTAATTCCAAAAACATGAAAATTTCAAATTACGCGGTAAAAAATTACCAGTTTACGTTGATCATGTTTGTGATGGTCATTGTGTTGGGTATAACCACGATTATGGACATGCCCAGGGCTGAAGATCCAGACATGAATGCGCCACAATACCCCATCATCATTGTGTATCCTGGAACAAGTCCAAGCGACATGGAAGAGCTGGTGGTCAATCCACTCGAAAAAAGAATTTATGGATTGGAAAACATCAAAAGGGTTAGGTCTAACATCAGTGATGGACTTGCCATCATCAATGTAGAGTATAAGTTTGGAAGCAATGTAGATGAAAAGTACAGTGAGCTCATCAGGGAAATAAACAGCATCAGGAATGAATTGCCCAAAGAAGTAGCAAGGATTGAGGTTCAAAAAATTTCCCCAACAACGGTTAATGTTTTGCAGATAGGGTTGGTTTCTGATAATGCTACAAAGGCAGCGTTAAAGCAAGCTGCGGAATCATTACAGGAGGATCTTGAAAAAATAACCACCTTAAAAAATGTTGAAATATACGGATTACCGGAGCAGGAGATCAAGATAGATCTTGAAATAGAGAAGCTAGCGCAGATGAACATCAGCACTGATATGGTGATGAATGCCATCAAAAGTGAGATGGCAAACATACCAGGAGGGAGCGTCGTAGAAGACAGCAAGACCTACAACATAAAAACGAGTGGTAATTACCAAAACATTGATGAGATAAAAAACACCGTTGTATTCAGCTATCAGGGAAGAAATGTGCTGCTCAAGGATGTAGCATCAATCAATGTTGGGTTTGCAGAGTCAAAGCACATAACCAGGTTAAACGGTCACCGTTGCGTGTTTGTTGGAGCGGCACAAAAGGCGGGAGAGAATATTTCCAAAACGCAAAAGAGTTATTTGCCGGTGTTGGAGCAGTTCAAAAAGAAACTACCCAACAACATAGACATGGTGGTACATTTTGATCAAGCCGTGAATGTAAATAACAGATTAGGTGGGTTGGCGAAAGACTTTTTGATTGCGATTTTGTTGGTAGCCGTTACCCTGCTGCCATTGGGATTGCGCGCCGCATCTGTTGTGATGATATCAATCCCCCTATCCCTTGCAATAGGCATTGTAATACTCAATCTTTTTGGATTCAATTTAAATCAGCTCAGCATCGTAGGCTTTGTAGTTGCACTGGGGTTGTTGGTAGATGATAGCATTGTGGTGGTGGAAAACATTGAACGGTGGCTGAGGGAAGGGTATACCAAAAGAGAGGCAACACTCAAGGCTACAAACCAAATAGGAATGGCTGTTTTGGGATGCACAGTTACCTTGATCATCGCATTTATGCCACTTGTTTTTTTACCGGAATCTTCAGGGGAATTCATCAGGAGTTTACCATTGGCTGTCATATTTTCAATATTGGCATCCTTAGCGGTATCGTTGACAGTTGTGCCCTTCCTATCAAGCAGGATGTTAAAACAACATGCAGGCAATTCAGAAGGAAACTTCTTTCTTAGAATCTTGAAAAAAGGGATTCATAAAAGTTACGCTCCATTTTTGGAAAGGGCCTTAAAGAGACCCATCTTAACAGTCGTGCTTGCGGGATTGGTGTTTATAGGATCGCTGCAACTCTTTCCTGTCATTGGATTCAGCTTATTCCCTGCATCAGAAAAACCACAGTTCATCATCAATATTATCAGTCCGCTGCAATCAAATTTACAATACACAGACAGCATTTCAAAACAGATAGAAAAGGAACTGAGCAAAATACCAGAGGTAGCCTATGTTGCGGGAAATGTAGGAAAAGGAAATCCACGCATTTACTACAATGTCATCCCCTCGAACGAAAAAGCAGATTTCGCTCAGCTGTTCATTCAACTAAAAAACGATATCAAGCCAAAAAGAAAATTGGAGATTATCGAGCAATTAAGGAAAAATTGGAGTACTTATTTGGGTGCGAAAATTGAGGTAAAAGATTTTGAACAAGGTCCCCCTGTTGTTGCACCTGTTGAAGTGCGTTTGCTTGGGGAAAACCTGGATACCTTGAGAAGCATAGCCATGCGGGTGGAGAAGATGTTGAACAGGACTGAAGGAACGATATACACCAACAATCCAGTCAAGAATTTGAAATCAGATATCAAGGTAGAAATCAACAAGGAAAAGGCAAGCATGTTGGGTGTTCCTACCGTGAATATAGACAGGACCGTGAGGATGGCAGTCGCCGGCATCGACATGGGGAAACTGACAGACAAAAACGGGAATGACTTCAACATCATGTTGTCTAAACCACATTCAGAGCATCCAACTTTGGAAGTATTTGACAACCTGTTTATCAATAATGTTGGCGGGAAGGCAGTGCCATTGTCGGACATAGCAAGCTTGCATTTGGAAACATCCCCTTTAAACATCAATCATTTGAACAAGATCAGGACAGTTTCTGTGTCATGTTTTGCGCAAAAAGGTTTTTTGAACAACAATGTAATAGATGTAGTGATCAAGGAGATGGACAAAATGAAGATGCCTGTAGGATATACCTACCAAATGGGGGGTGAGTTGGAAAGCAGGAATGAATCGTTTGGTGGGTTTGGAAGCATCATCATCATCACTATCTTTTTCTTTATTGCTGTGTTAGTACTGGAGTTCAGGACATTCAAAAGTACGTTGATTGTATTGTCTGTTATACCGCTTGGGATTGTAGGAGCCGTTTTGGCATTGCTGATAACAGGCAATTCTCTATCCTTTGTGGCATCTATCGGGATTATAGCCTTGGCAGGGATTGAAGTAAAAAACACCATCTTGCTGGTTGATTTCACCAATCAATTAAGGGAGCAGGGAATGCCATTGGATGAAGCGATTAGGGAAGCGGGCGAAGTTCGTTTTTTACCAATTATCCTTACAACGCTAACTGCAATTGGAGGGTTAATTCCCATTGCAATTTCAACAAACCCACTCATATCGCCACTAGCAATAGTTATGATTGGTGGACTCATCAGCTCAACTCTTTTGTCGAGGGTTGTAACGCCTGTGGTTTATAAGTTGATGCCTCCTAAAGTTTAAAGTTTTTGGTTTAAGGTTTACGTAGGATTTCTTCTTAAGTAAACTTTAAACCAATAACCTTAAACTAAAACCCCTATTCCTTAAGCAACCTAACCACCTTCACATCACCATTGTCGTGAATGGTTGATAGAAAATATACCCCCGCATTCAGTTGGCTGACATCAATCTTGTTGTTACCAGTTTTGAGAGGAAATTTCTGTACGACCCTACCTGTCAAATCGCTGATTCTACCATGGTCTACTGAGATGCTGTTACATTCTACATTGATTAAAGAGCGTGCAGGATTGGGTGAAATAACAACGTGATGTTTTTCATCTTGTTTAACTGCGCTGACCCAAGAGTAAGAAAAATTTCCGTCGAAGTCTTGTTGTTTGATCCGATAAAATGTTGCGGCTTTATTGCTTTTAAAATGTGAAAAACTGTATTGTTCGATTCCTTGGTTATTGATTGATCTTGATGATACAAAACCAAGTTGTCTCCAATTAGATTGATCTACGCTGCTTTCAATATAAAATCCTTTGTTGCCAAGCTGGTTAGACACCTGCCAATTTAGAAAAACTTGATCCTTATTATTTGCTTGAACATTAAAATTAATCCAGTTTAAAGGTAAGATTGTTGTTACTGTTAACGGAAAATTACAAGAGGTTAAATCAGACATGTTATTAAGATATCCCTTGTGGGTAAAAGTCAACGTAGCTGGATTGAATAAATATAGATTGCTTTCTGTAGATATGAATATCTGTCCTGTTACATTAAAGGCAATACCATAGGCCCCTTTACCATCTGGAGTACTTGTGTTTATAGACAACACCCTAACAACAGAAAGTTCACTTATGTTGGCAGTTGTGATTGGACCAGGAATTTTATATAATCCGATTTTTCCATACCCTGAAACCACAAACCACAGATTACCCTGACCATCAAAAGCCATGTCACCTGAAGTATATGTCCTAAAAATAGCAGCTACATCATTTCCGTCCTGATCAACAAATGTACTTGTAATCAAAGACCAGGTGTTTGTGCTTATGTTGTAACAATAGAAATTACTGTTAATATCTATGCAATAATATTTCCCGTCTACTGTGATGCTAGCTCTGAAAACGTTTTCTAAAGGGCTGTTGGTATCAGAAAGATTTCCGTAAACATTATTAATTGGATCGTAAGAAACAAATTTACCCTTATTTCCATTTCTTGGGTTTTTCAAAAAATAGTAAAATTTACCCGTGGTACTCGCATAACCAATGCCATTTGTGTTATCTGGATTGGAAGGATCCGTTATGTTGATGTCAGGACCCACTGCTGCATTGCTTACAGTTATAGGGTAAATTTTTCCATTGAAATCAAGCCCATAAATAACATTGGCTGGGTCGGAACAGATCTGTGAATATCCACTTGAGTAGAGGAAAATAGAAATCAAAGTAAGAAACTTGACCAAAAGCAAACGCTTTCTGGTCATGTCCAGTTTAGTTTTCATTGGAGTAGGATTTAAAGTATAAGAATTAAACATCGCTGTTTAACCGGTACTAATTAACTGATAATCAATTGTTTAAAACAATAGATAAGTAATTCGAATAAATTCTACTTTCCTAAAGATTGATTAAAAGAAGGATTATCATATCTTAAACGATAGTTAATGTTGTGTTATTGCATTTTTTTAGGAATTTCTAAACATTTAAATACTGCCAACTAAGGGTTTTTACGTTTTTTGAACATCTAAAGAAATGTTATAAAATAAGATGACTCGTAATTAGTAACTAACTTTATTGTAAATCCACCCTATAAAATTCAACAAAAACTATCATAATTCGATGAAGTTCATTCTCATCATATTATCAGTGTTTGCTTTTTTATCTTGCAGCAAAAACGCCGTAGAGGGTATTGATTATTCAAACAGGTCAAGAATTACAATTTCCTTTAGTCATGTAGCTGGCGATAAAGACCTTAGCTTAGGGAACACCACGTATGTAAACTCATCTGGGGAAGAATTCAAGGTGACCGCACTGAAATATTTTATCAGTAACATTTCATTCACCAAAACAGATGGTTCTGTTTATGTTGTTCCGCAAGACAGTTGTTACTTTATCATAGATCATTCACAAAGTTTAAGCTTAACGCCAATTGTTACAACACCGGTTGGACAATATACAAAAATGAGTTTTTTGATTGGGGTAGATAGTTTAAGAAACACCAAAGACATCAGTCAACGTCTTGGCGCGTTGGACCCAACAGGATCAGCGGCAGACATGTATTGGACTTGGAACAGCGGATATATATTTTTTAAAATGGAAGGAAGTTCGCCGGTTTCCCCTCAAACGGATAAGTCATTTAGGTATCATATTGGTCTTTATGGTGGAAATAGCAGCGGTACCATAAACAACATCAAGCGGATAAATATTAATTTTAGTCCCGAGAATATTGTTAAAGTTGGGAAGGCTAAAAACAGCACCATTTATTTGAAGGGGGATATACTAAAGGTATTTTCAGGAAAGAATAACATCAGCATTGGCTCAAACTCGGTGGTGATGGCTACACCAAACAGCGCTTCAATCGCTGAAAATTATGCCAACATGTTTACTCATGTGAAAACGACCAATGATTGAAAAAAAGATTGACTATATCAACCTTGGTAATCATTATTGCTGCATTTTCTTGTCAAAAGGAAATTGTAGATAAACTATTTGTATTCAAATCACCTTCGTATTTCCCGAATCCTTCATACCATTTTGAAACCAATAAAATTACTGATGCAGGTTTTGCCTTGGGCAAAAAGTTGTTTTATGATTCGCTGCTTTCAATCGACAATTCTACCAGTTGCGGGTCCTGCCATATTTCAACATCCGCATTTACCCACCATGGTCACGATTTAAGCCATGGGTTAAATGGCTCCCTCACAAAAAGGAACAGTCCACCCATCATGAACCTTGCTTGGAGCAGTTCTTTTATGTGGGATGGAGGCATAGCAGACCTAGATTTACAACCAATTGCACCCATAACAAGCCATATTGAGATGGGTGAAACAATGGAGCGTGTCATTTCAAAAATCAACAACAATCCTACCTATCAACCGCTTGTCAACAAGGCCTTTGGCACAAATGTCATCACTGGTGAAAAAATGCTAAAAGCCCTTTCACAATTCATGTTGATGTGCATAAGTACAGAATCTAAATACGATAGCGTGAGACGAGGACAAGCAAAATACACTCCCACAGAGCAAGAAGGCTATGGCATATTTCTTGCCAAATGCAATGCATGCCACAATGAACCACTGTTTACAGACAATAGTTTTAGGAATACAGGACTTAAGACAAGCATTTTAAATGATTCAGGAAGGTATGTTATTACTTTAAACAAACGCGACTTATTCAACTTCAAGGTACCCAGCCTAAGAAACATCAGTTACACGCCTCCATACATGCACGATGGCAGGTTTTTCTCGCTGATGGATGCATTAGAGCACTACAACAGCCAAGTTGAAAATATGACCAATTTGGATCTGTTGTTAAAAAAAGAAGGTTCCCCAGGGATCAGGCTGAGCAAAGACGAAAAGACAAAGTTGGTTGTATTCTTGAAAACCTTGGATGACCGAAGTTTTATTACAAATAGAAAACTAGCAGAGTGATGGAGGTTTTGGGTTGAAGGTTGTAGGTTGAAAGTTTTTTTCTGAAATTCCACCACCCCGGCCTCTGTCTCGTCACCTTCGGCGACTCGCCAGAGTCCACCCCTCCTGTCCAGGTGTTTCATCCAGACCGAGCGAAGCGAGTGTCGGGGAGGGGAGTCTTTGATGGAGAAAGCCTGCATTTTAACATGCTGATTTTCAATGAATTACAAAGACGTCATTATAAGCGAAGCGAAAGAACCAATTCTGCTACCTTTTGCTGATCTTGTTCATGGTGATGGCCCTTTGCCTTGTGCATTTGAATCTATCTACTTCCTCAGAGCGTTTGGCAAGGTGTTTCATGCTGACACCGCTGTTGACCCTCTTGCGCCATAGGTTGAAACTAGAACGTTTCAATTCCTTGCGCATCAACGCAATAACCTCAGACTCAGCAATTCCAAACTGAATTTTTATGGCCTCGAATGGTGTGCGGTCCTCCCAAGCCATTTCTATGATCCTGTCTATATCAATAATATCCATTTGGGTAAATTAGGTGTTCATCTAACACCTAATTCACCGAATGGTTGTATAACATCTATTGTTTGATGCCGGCCTTCTCTGCATTTTCTTTTTCCTCAACAAAATCTGCTACCTGTTGAAGCATTTGATCCAAGCTCTTCCTGGAAAGATATTGTCCGTTTCTGATCAGAGAAAATATGTTCTTTGTCGCAGCAATGTTGGTCAAGGGATTTTCATTCAACAACAATAAATCTGCTTTTTTGCCTGCTTCCACTGCACCAAAGTCTTTTTCTAATCCAAAAAAAGCAGGACCATTGATAACAGATGCTTTCAAAGCGGCTTGGGGAGTAAGTCCATAGCGCACCATGATTTCAAGTTCTTGGTGAAGTCCCAATCCGGGGTAATTAAATGAATTGAGATAGCCCGCGTCAGTTCCCGCCAGAATCGTCATGCCCGCTTTTTCTGCCAACGGCAGCAGTGTTGCAGCCGCTTCAAATTGGGCATGCCTGTTTTCTATTGCCTTGGCATCATCCTTTGAGGCCCTTTCTACACGCCAATTGTAGGTACGTTTTAATTCAGGACCAATGTATTTTAAAAATTCATCCTTTTTGTGGTTGTCTTGGTCGATGTATGCTACCACACGACTTCCATTCATGGTCGGCACAATAGCCGTTCCATTCATCGCCAGTTTCCTGAAAGCATTCAATGCCACGGTCTCGTTTTTTGTTTGCAGCAAACGTGCTGAAGCTGTTGCCGCTGATACGGTTCCGTCTTTTCGTCCTTGGGTAATTTCCTTTTCCTCTGTAGACGCAGCCCGCATAAAATAGCCGATGTGTTCTATGGTTGACATGCCTGCATCAGACAGTTCCTGTAAGGTGAATTGAACAGGCGCATGTCCTGAAACCTTCCATCCACGGGCCCTTGACTGTTTTATGCTTTCGATATAAAGGGATGGCTTCAACGTATTGTCGGTGATTTTAATGAAATCCACCTTCAATTTCTGAAGGGAATCAAGCGCTGCTTTCAGTTGGATTTCATTGTCGATTTCAAGATCACCAGGCCATATTGAATTGATGCCTTCCAGCTTCGGACCAGAGGTAAAGATATCCGGACCGGCAAGCTTTCGTTGTTGAATCAGGTCTTTCCAGTTAAAAATGGCTGGACTGATGTCACCGGCGCAATCGCGCACTGCGGTAACACCCATCGCAAGGAAAAGGGGCAGCAACATTTCGTTTTCATCCTTCAACGTATCTCCTCCAAAATGCATGTGCATGTCCCACAGCGAAGGCATGATGAATTTATTGGAAGCATCTATTTTTTTTGCTGCTATGTAGTTTTTTATTGACGCTTCATTCCCAACATGGATAATTTTTTCTCCCGTTATCGCGATGAATTGATTAGGAATAATTTTACCAGAAGCAACGTCCACAACATGCACATGTTGAATGATGAGGTCGGCCGATTTTTTCTGGGAGAAAGAGGCCAGTGAAACCAATATCAATAAGATGAAAGGGAAATATTTTATCATCGGATAATTTATTATGCGTATTTTAATAATGCAATTTACTAGAATACAAATCATGTATCTTGAATTATAAAAACACACCATTCTATTTTAAATACTCTCATACAAATTTCTGATGAAACCAATAGTTCAAATTTCACTCGATCTGACAAATATTGATGAAGCGTTAGAAACAGCTGCCATGGCGATGCGTGCAGGTGTTGATTGGCTGGAGGCAGGAACGCCTTTGATTTTGGCTGAAGGATTAAATGGTGTCAGAAAGCTTCGCGAAGCATTTCCTGGAATACCGATTGTGGCCGACCTCAAAACAATGGATGGCGGATATCTTGAAGCAGAAATGATGGCAAAGGCAGGAGCAACACATGTTGTGGTCATGGCAAGGGCCCATGAAGAAACCATCAAATGTGTGGTTAAAGCAGGGCATGACTTTGGAGTCAAGGTGATGGGAGATAATTTAGGTTGTCCAGACATGGTTGGCGCTGCAAAATGGTTGGAAGACTTAGGCTGTGATTATGTAATTCACCATATTGGATATGATGAAAGAAGGGGATTAGCAGCTATGGGATTTCGCATGCCTAGTCCATTGGATCAATTGAAAGAAGTTGTAGATGCAGTTAGGATTCCCGTTCAGGCCGTTGGAGGCCTATCACTTGAACAAGCCATTGAATGTCCAGCCTATGGAGCACCATTGGTAGTTCTTGGCGCACCACTTACAATAGATGCCGATGCGTTTAAAACGGCTGATGGGAATTTAGAGGAATCTCTTCGCATGATATGTCAAAAAATTCATGCCTTTGGCGATGTTGCCACCAAAGGCAATCATCATTAATAAATTCAGATAAAATGAATAAACTCAATGCCGCAGTTGTTAACTATGCTCCAGAAAAAGGATCAGTAGAGATCCGCGAAATCGAAAAACCTGTTATTGGAGAAGAAGATGTTCTCTTAGAGGTTATGAATGTAGGGGTTTGTGGAAGCGATCTGCATCAGTGGACGGCAGACCACAGCTGGCCGGTCAATTATCCAGTTGTGTTAGGGCATGAATTTGGAGGAATTGTTGTTGAAATGGGTAGCCGTGTTTCAAGTTGGAAGGAAGGAGATAGGGTTGTGAGTGAAACTGCTGCCATCATCAATGCAAACAGTCCAATGTCTAAAGTAGGGTTGTACAACCTTGACCCTGACCGCAAAGGATTTGGGTATGGAGTGAATGGTGCCATGACCAAATATGTGCGTGTACCTGCAAGATGCCTTCACCACATACCTGATGCCCTTTCATTTGAGCATGCATGTTTAACAGAACCTTGCTGTGTAGCATACAATGCTGTGGTCAATAATTCACACATCAAACCTGGAGATAGGGTTGTAGTGTTAGGTCCAGGCACCATAGGCATCCTTTGTGCAGCGATGGCGAGGTTATGTGGGGCAGAAGTTGCTATTGTAGGATTAGAAACAGATAGACACAGATTGAATATTGCCAAGCAATATGGATGTGACGCCATTGTAGGCGACGCAACAGCATGGGCAAAAGAGCGTGACGGATTAGGGGCTGATTTCATCATAGATGCTGCAGGGGCTAGCATTACCCTTCAGATTGCATTGCAACTTGTAAGACCCAATGGACATATCACCAAAGTAGGCTGGGGACCACAGCCGTTTGGCTTTTCATTGGACCCATTGGTGCAGAAAAACATCACGCTAAAAGGCAGTTTTAGTCACAACTGGCCTATCTGGGAAAAAGTGATTGGATTGTTGGCCTCCGGAATGTTGGATGTAAAGCCAATTATTGGAGGCGTGTGGCCCATCAGCGAATGGCATGAAGCGTTTGAAAAAATGCACAAAGGAGAAGTTGTAAAAAGTATATTAAAACCATCATAGTATGCGCTTACAAGGCAAAGTTATCATTGTTACTGGGAGCACAACAGGCATTGGAAAAGCAATTGCCATTAAGTGCGTATCTGAAGGTGCAAAGGTTGTGATACATGGTTTGGAAGAATCATGGGGAAAGGAAGTGTTGGATCAATTGGGGGATGAACATGCAGTATTGCATATCGAAGACCTTGCAAATGAAGGTTCGGCTGAACGCCTTATCGATATTGCCATTCAAACATTCGGAAAGTTGGATTCCATTGTCAACAATGCAGCCATCGTTGCCTCATCAAACTTAGAAACGACTGACAAGGCATTTATGCAAAGACTCCTGAATGTTAACGCTATTGCACCGTTTCTTTTGATCAAATCTGCGCTCCCCTATCTCTCAGAACAACATGGATGTGTGTTGAATATCGGGTCTGTCAATGCCTACAGCGGCGAACCAAATCTGCTTGCATACAGTGTTTCAAAAGGTGCTCTCATGACATTAACAAGAAATTTGGGAGATACCCTTCACAGAGAAAATGGGGTTAGGGTCAATCAAATCAATCCAGGTTGGGTATTGACAGAAACAGAACGTGAAAGAAAAAAAGAACATGGTTTGGCTGATGATTGGTATTCAGATTTGCCTGCGGTTTATGCCCCTGCAGGACGAATCTTATGGCCCCATGAAATTGCCGCGGCAGCAATATATTGGCTTGCTGATGAAAGTGGTCCTATCAGTGGACAGGTGGTAGACCTAGAGCAGCATCCATTTATCGGACGCAATCCACCAAAAGATTCAACTACCATACAATCCCCAAATAAAAAATAACGCATGGCCAAATTAGCTGTTTTCCCTAAAGCTTTTATGCATCAATTGTGCAAAGACGGAACGATGCGTGTTTCAGAATGGATTGAGTTGGCTTGCAAGTTGGATATAGAGGGGTTAGAATGGTATGCAGGATTTTTGGAGATGAATGATGTGCGAAATTGGACATCTTTCAAGCAACAAGTTGAAGATCATGGAAAAACCATTCCTATGATGTGTTGTTCACCCGATTTCACGCACCCAGATAAGGCCTTTCGCGATGCTGAAATCACTAAGCAAAAGCATTGGATTGACATGACACATGCATTAGGAGGAAGTTATTGCAGGGTATTGTCTGGACAACGGAGGCCAGCACTCACCATGGATGAAGGAATCAAATTGGCAGCTGAATGCATTTATGAATGCTTGCCTTATGCAGCAGAAAGGAATATCACGTTGGTCATAGAAAATCATTACAAGGATGACTTCTGGACGTATCCCGAGTTTGCACAAAAAATGGATGTGTTCTGTAAGTTGGTAGATAGCATCAATCATCCAAATTTTGGGGTAAACTATGACCCCAGTAATACTTATTTGGCGGGTGAAGATCCACTTGAACTTTTGAAGCGGGTTTCCAACAGGGTTATAACCATGCATGCCAGTGATCGTTATTTAAAAGAAGGTACGATTGAAGATTTGAGAAATGAAGAAGGCGGATCGGCAGGCTATGCAAAGCGGCTTAGTCATGGTGAAATTGGCAAGGGACTCAATGATTATGATGCAATTTTTACAGAATTGAAGAGGGTTGGGTTCGACAATTGGATCAGCATAGAAGACGGTGTAGATGGAATGGATCAGTTAGAACGCAGTGTGACTTTTCTAAGAAATAAAATTCCACTTTATTGGCCTCAACAATAACGCTACTTGTTGAAATGCTCCCAAACCATTTTAGACAATGCCCTTGTGAGCTGCCAAGCTTCGTTGTTGTGTTCCCAGCTGATGTCTTTGTTGTTTTTGGTAAACACACTAAAAATATATGGGTGTTTTCCTTTTACATACATGGCCTCGCTTCTGCTGGCATTGACGGCTCCATTTTTTGATGCCACATAGACATCAGGAGGCAATGAAGAAAGCGCCTCTTCATCCCAATACTGACGACCCATGATCCGAAGCATTTTATTAGAAATTTCACGGTTCACTATTTTACCAGCAGCAATATCTTCAAAAATTGCACCCATTTCTGCCGGAGTAGTTTGGCCCCAACCATATAAATTACGAGCTTCTTCCCTACCAGGTGTTCTGCTGTTCACCCTTGTATGCGAATAACCAAGGCTATCCATCAGGCTGTTTATTGTTTTACCAGTGCCTGCAATGGATTGCAACCAAAGGCTCGCGTTGTTGTCTGAAATGGCCATCATCAACATCATCACTTTGCTGAGTTCAATTTGTGATTGGGGTTTTAGGTAAGAAACGATGTCTTCTCCTGGATCATAATTGATGGTGTCTAGCCACGTAAGTTTTTGGTGATAATCAAGTTCTTTTTTGTTGATTTTATCCATGATCCCAATGAGGATGGGAACCTTAACAATGCTGGCAGTTGGAAATGTTGTATCCGCATTGATTGATGCTATTTTATTGCCTTTCAAGTCTTTGATGTACACACCTATTTCGCCATGAAAACCATTAACAAACGCTTCGATTTTATGCTGAAGTTTGATGTCTTTTTTTTGTGCTTGAACACTCACAAGAAGAAAAAATGAAAAAATGCTTAGTGTTAAATTTCTAAATAATTGGGTCATGATCTAGTCAATTGAAAGACGAAATAATACTAAAGGTACTTGCTCAAAAGATTATTTAAAAAAAAATAAACCAATCTATTAAAACGTGATTTATATCACTTTTCAGCAAGTACGGCATCAATACCTTAGCAGAAATCAACCAACATGGCAACCCATCACCAAATTCTAGTTGTAGGCGGCGGAAATGCAGGCATTTCAGTGTCGGCTCAACTCTTGCTTAAAGATAAAAAATTAGATATTGGTATCATAGAACCCTCGCTAAAACATTATTACCAACCGGCATGGTCGCTGGTAGGTGCGGGTATCTTCAACAAGGCAAAGACGGTGCGGGATGAAGCGAGTGTGATTCCAAAAGGAGCAACTTGGATTAAAGATTCTGTTGTGGGTTTTTCTCCCGAATTGAACAAACTTACCTTGTTGTCTGGTCAAGAAATTTCCTATGACTACCTTATCGTGGCTGCCGGCATTCAATTAAACTGGAATGAAATAAAAGGGCTTGAGGAAAACCTGGGAAAGAATGGGGTATGTTCAAACTATGATTTCAAGTATGCCGATTATACCTGGGAATGCATCAAAAACACCACATCTGGAAGGGCTATTTTCACCAATCCACATACTGCAGTTAAGTGCGGGGGGGCACCACAAAAAATCATGTACCTCGCAAGCGATCATTTTAAAAAAGTTGGAACTGCAGATAAAATAGATGTAGAACTTTGGTCTGGTGGAACAAGGGTTTTTGGGGTGCAGAAATACGAGGATGTGCTGAAGAAAATCATAGAAAAGCGGCATATCAAGACAAACTTTTTTCAGAAATTGGTTGAGATTGACGGAGCAAATAAAAAAGCAAAATTTGTTGGCATAGGAGAGAAAAATGAAAATGTGGAAACATGGGTTGACTATCAAATGATTCATGTTACCCCACCCCAATCTGCTCCAAATTTTATCAAGCAAAGTTCACTTGCCAATGCTGCAGGATGGGTTGATGTTGATAAATTCACATTGCAACATACCAAGTTTCAAAACGTATTTTCATTGGGTGATGTATCCTCTCTTCCTACCAGCAGAACAGGTGCGGCAGTGAGGAAACAAGCCCCAGTTCTTGTAAGCAATCTGTTATCGTTCATGAAAAGAAAAACATTGGACAGCAAATACACCGGGTATACCAGTTGTCCAATTATTACCGGCTACGGCAAACTGATGCTGGCTGAGTTTGATTACAACAACCAACCAACCGAGACATTCCCTTTCAATCAAGCCAAGGAAAGATGGAGCATGTTCATCCTCAAAAAATACATTCTCCCTTGGTTGTATTGGAATAAAATATTGACAGGCAAGATGTAATTGTTAAGGATTGTATCTTTAATGCATACAATTAAAATCATTTCTGACTGATGAGATATTTTTATACCCTTCTTGTGTTTGCCCTCGTTTCAGTTGAAGCACAATCACAATCGCGCATGAACATCATTCCTGCCCCTGAAAAAGTTGTTGAAAAACCGGGTAGTTTTTTGTTGAGCCCAAAGTTGAAGGTTTATGCGGCTAAGGAATTTAAAGATGTGGCCAGGATGATTTCTCCAACAATCATCCTTACAAAGCCCAGTGAAAAAAAATCAACCAACTTCATCCTGATTGAAAAAACGAATGATAAAACCAGTGATTCTGGTGCTTATTCTATTGTCATAACAACTAAAAACATCCATGTAAGAAGTAATCATGTTGCCGGAGCCATCAATGGCATTACCACACTCACACAATTGTTGCTCACGCAGAAAGTATATGGCAGCATCCCTTGTGGGGAAATTTGTGACAAACCAAGGTTTGGTTACAGGGGGATGATGTTGGATGTTTCAAGGAATTTTTATCCACCTTCATTTATCATGAAAATGTTGGAGCTGCTCAGCATCTACAAAATGAATACGCTGCATTTGCACCTAACCGATGCTGCAGGCTGGAGGATTCAAATTGACAAATATCCAGCACTCACCAAACATGCTGCATGGCGGACAAAAAAGAACTGGAAAGAATGGTGGACAACGAGCAAGGAATATGCCACAGAAGGAGAACCCAATGCCTATGGTGGATACTATAATAAGCAAGAAGCTAAGCAAATGGTGGCGTATGCAAAACTGCGTGGCATCACCATCATACCGGAGATAGAAATGCCTGGACATTCAGAAGAAGTGATAGCGGCTTATCCACAGTTGGGTTGTGATGGGGTAAAAGGGAGACAAGGAGAATTTTGCATCGGCAATGATTCAACCTTCACTTTTATGGAAGATGTAATAACAGAAATCATGGAAATTTTTCCGTCTGAATTCATACATATAGGCGGAGATGAAGCAAGTAAAAAAAATTGGAAGTCCTGTACAAAATGTCAAAAGCGCATCAAAGACAACCAACTAAAAGATGAATTTGAATTGCAGAGTTATGCCATCAAGCGAATGGAAAAATTCATATCATCAAAGGGAAGAAAACTGCTAGGATGGGATGAAATATTGGAAGGCGGATTGGCTCCAGGCGCTAGGGTGATGAGTTGGAGAGGAGAAGCTGGAGGCGTAGAAGCTGCCAAAATGGGACATGATGTGGTGATGACTCCGGGCGCGTTTTGTTACTTTGATAAGTATCAACAAGAACCCTCAACACAGCCAGAGGCCATTGGAGGATTCCTTCCCTTGCAAAAAGTATATCAATACGAACCCTATCCTGCCGCACTTGAGAAGGACAAACAACAATACGTCAAAGGAGCTCAAGCCAATGTTTGGACAGAATACATACCAACAGCTGAGCACCTTGAATACATGATTTTCCCACGCATCATCGCGTTGAGTGAAGCCGTTTGGAGTTCACCTGAAAAGCGCAACTGGAGCGATTTTCAGGAGAGGTTAGCACATCATTATAGATTGCTTCAAAAATTAAATGTAAATTATTGTCGCCCTTCCGACAGGGTAGAAATTGCGAACAATATTGATGCTGCATCAAAGACAACTTTGATTACGTTGAGCAGCGAACAATATCTGCCTGAGATACGCTATACGGTAGATGGTTCAACGCCATCTATGTCATCCAATAAATACGTTACACCATTTAATGTTTCAGGAACATCAATAATAAAAACATCAATTTTCAGAAATGGGAAAACAACAAAAATACCCGACACGCTAAAAATAGATTTTCATAAAGGAATAGGAAAAAATGTTGTGTATAACAAGCCATTTAGCAATAGTTATCCAGCACAAAAAAATGAAACACTTGTTAATGGTTATACAGGATCGCTAACCTACCAAGATGGCCAATGGCAGGGCTTTACAAACAACATGGATGTAACTGTAGATCTTGGAAAAGAAGAAAAAATATTCTCCTTAAAATCAACCTTCATGCAGGTAATTGGACCAGGTGTTTACATGCCCGACTATGTTGAGGTTTCTGTATCAAATGATGGAAAAAATTTCACACCAGTAGGAAAAGACATGAATAATATTTCAACCACAGATCCAAGTTTACTATTCAAAACATTCAAGGTTGAATTCATGCCAACCAATGCACGGTATATCCGATTTTTTGCAAAAAATCACGCGGGATTTTTGTTTGCAGATGAATTGATTATTGACTGATAATTTTAAAAATTGTTGAGAATGTTTACACATAAATTTTGTCTGCTTGGCATGCTATTGGTGATGGTTTTTACAACTACCACGGCACAAAACAATAAAATTCGCATTGCCTGCGTAGGCAATAGCATTACGTATGGGTCTAGGGTTGAAAACAGGGAAAAAAATGCATACCCAGTTCAACTGCAGGCAATGCTAGGCGAAGGATATGAAGTGGCAAATTTTGGGGTAAGCGGTGCCACCCTGCTCAAAAAAGGAAACAAGCCATATTGGATTCAACCTGAATACAACAAGGCATTGGAATTCAAGCCTGATGTGGTTTTTATCAAGTTGGGAACAAATGACAGCAAGCTGGTAAATAGACAATTTCACAACGAATTCAACGATGATTATACAGCGTTGATCAATTCATTCAAACAAATCAATTCCGCAGTGCGTGTGGTATTGTTGGTACCCATTCCGGGCTTTGCAGAAGACAGCAATGGCATTTATGGGCCCATCATCAAAAACACCATCATTCCAAAAACAAAAGAAGTTGCCTATAAAACGGGGGTTGAAATAATCGACCTGTATCCGTTGTTCATAGACAGACAGGATTTGTTGGCGGATAAAATTCATCCAACAGCAATGGGTGCAACCCTGATTGCAAAACGTTTGTATGAAACGGTCAAACTGAACGAAGCAATTTCATTTGACATTTTCAACTCCATCAAAGAAGAAAAAAAAATCAGTTCATTTTATGGATATGAAATGGCAGATTTTGTTTTCAACAACAGAAACTGCAAGGTGGTAAAACCAAGAAAAGCAGCAATAGGATTGCCGTGGATTTGGAGGGCAAGGTTTTGGGGACATGAGCCACAAACGGACATTGCGTTGTTGGAAAGAGGTTTTCATGTGGTGTATTGCGATGTGGCCGAACTTTATGGGAACAAGGAATCAATCCAACTTTGGAATAAATTTTATGGGTTGATGCACCATGCTGGACTAGCAAAAAAAGTAGCGTTGGAAGGAATGAGTCGCGGTGGAATCTACATCTACAATTGGGCATTAAAAAATCCATCTAAAGTTGCTTGTATTTATGCAGATGCCCCGGTGCTCGACATGAAAAGTTGGCCTGGAGGCAAAGGCAAGGGGTCCGGCAGCAAGACTGATTGGGAAACCTTCAAAAAGGATTTTGGTTTTACAGAAGAAGAGGCTCTCAGCTATGCTGGAAATCCCCTTGATAGAGCAGAAAAAATTGCAAAACTAGGCTTCCCCATGCTGCATGTTGTGGGAGATGCAGATGAGGTGGTTCCTCCAGATGAGAACACAAACCCCTTTGAGCAAAGGATCAAAGCAGCAGGAGGAAACATCCGAGTAATACATAAAAAAGGAATTGGCCATCACCCTCACAGCCTGGCCAACCCGACACAAATTGTAGATTTCATTTTATCATCCACCGGTTATAAACCAATTTTTCAGTGATACCAGCACGCGGATCGGAATACTGAAAAAATTGATTGAGCACTTGGTGAAAAAATAATTTCTAAAAACTATTCCAATATTTTCACAACCCTGGTCAATTTTCCTTCAGAATTAATGCCTTCAAGAACAACTTGCAGTTTCTTGCTGATGTCGTTGTTGAAGAATTGAATTCTTACCCGTGGATTTTTCTTGTTGGTGATGATGTAAGGATTCCAATACAATGTTGTACGGATATCGGTTTCGGCCACCTCTTCAGGATTGTCGTATTGTGGACTGTAGAACTCTTTGAATTTTGCGTATCCAGTCAAAATAGTATTCGCCATACCCTTGCTTGCGCTAGAGTTGCTGTTGAAGTCACCTCCTTTCTTTGTGTAGATGACGATAGCACCACCACTACCTCCACCCATGGCTCCAAAGAAAGGAGGCCTGAAAACTTTGATTAACGCAATATCCCTTACAGAAACACCTCTAACCATGTCCATGCTGGAGGATATCTCATTGAGGAATATATCAGGTGTTGAACCACGCCAGCTTAAGGAAGTTTGGGCACCAGAGCCTGAGATCATCAACCCCGGAACCTTCCCTTGTAAATAGGTTAAGATATCCAGAGAAGTCATGGCAGATATATCATCCAGCAAATTAAAAGTATATGCATCTCCCCCTGAGAAAAGACCTGTTGCATATTTTTCTTCAAGAATTTGATCACGCGATTTCACTTTAGATTTGATGATTACTTCCTGCAAGGTTTTGTAGGAAGACCTTCGTTTCCAATCTTCTTGTTGGCTAAGGAAATAATTCATTTTAGCCCTTGAAATACTGTCGGTCCAGACAAAAGGCTTGTTCAAATCAGAATATGTAACAGACTTCGCAACTTGACGAAGCAGTCCATTTTCAAATTGAATTTGCGCAATGCTGGTCAACGTTGGATTTTTATTGAAGCTGTAAAATACCCTTGAAGTATCATAAAAGAAAACTCCTTTTTGCTCAAAACTGCCTTCTTTGGTGACTGGGACAAAGTACATGCTAGAGCTGCTGTCTTTGTTAAGCACCATGAGATTCAACAATAAATCGTTGGACGTGGCGATGTTTTTCAATCCATACACTTTCCCGGTGATTTTCATTAAATCAGTTTCAGGTGCGTATTTCAGTTCAGGAACGAAGGATGCTTTTATTTTCTCCCAGTCAAACCGACGCCATCCATTAGTAAGCATCACAAGGTCTAGATGCGCTGTAACGCTGTCGGCGTCGCTCGACAAATAATAACCAGGGTTGTTGATTTTTCCTTTGATGTCGCCGCTGAGCATCATGTCTGAATAAATGGTATTGGAAGCGGAATTTTCGATGGAAGCATCCGTAACCGAAACTGACATGTTGGTAAAAGCGGTATCCGAAACCAGGATGTCGAAAACGTTTTTGCCTCTTTTGGTTAATGTGGTAAGCTGTGGAGTAAGCTTGGCGCTGAATTCGTGCAAGCGGTTGTTGATGAACATGATGCGTTCTGCAACAGGAATCCAGTCTGAGGTGAACAGGGAAAATTGCAAGATACCGGTGGACAATTCATCAATGGGAATTTCTGCGTTGAGTGTTGTTTTGTCGGTAGCGTTCAGGCTTATTCTATAAAGAAGGTTTCTGTTCATGTGAACCAACAGGTTCATCATTTTAAAATTTCCAGGGGCATTGGCTGTTCTCTCAATTTTCAACAATGCTTTTTCGTTGGTGCGATCGATTGAAATGCTGACACCTTCAGCCTTAGCGGGGTCGATGGCTGTTATTCCTGTTCGTCCATTTGCATCGGTCCATTTCAGTTGGTATGTTTCTCCAGCCTTGGGTGTAAAACGGAAGCTACCCATTCCATCATGGGCTACTTTAAGCGAATCCAGGACTTTGTTTTTGTCATTAATGAGCGTTCCTTTGATAGAAACGGGTGCTCCAAATTGATTGATTGCCTTGAAAGCCACCCGCATGTTCAATCCGTTTATTAGGAAACCCCCTTCTGGGAAAACATCCACTTTGGTTTTAAGGATTACCGGTTTTGGAACGACTGGGGTTGTTGTATTGTTGATAATCAAGTCATGCTGGTATGCAAAAGCCGGGTCATCGTTCAACATCCAGCGGGTATATGCTTTAACCCTGATAAAATTTCCTGTATAGTCTGCGGGAAGCTCAAACGAACCCTTTGCGGTAGATTGAAATAAAGGCGCTACAGTCTGTTTAATCATCCTTCCGGTCGTATCATACCATTCCACATAAACATTGGCACTAAGGGTGGTCAAACCGCTTTCAGAAAGCACATAGGCCTTGTACCAGATGGTTTCCTCTTTGTTGTAGATGGATTTATCGAAATGGACATGAATTTTTTCGGTGGGAAACTGTTCAGCATAGATTGCCATCATGGAATCTATTTGCTGGGAGAATCCATTTATAGAAGAAAGCAAACAAAAAAGGGACAAAAAAGCGGTAAAAAGTCTTCTTTTCATGATAAAGTGAATATTACCTGCAAATTACATGGTATGTCAAAAGAATGAGGATTTTTTTTAAGGAAGGGAAATCTGAGTAACTTTATGCTGAAATAAAAGTGAAATGCATTTTATCAAATTCAAACCAAACAAATACAAAAAACAGGCAATTCTCTCTGTGATCATCACTGCGATTGTTATCAGCAACCTGTTTTTTTCTAATAAAAAAACACAGACTTATGTGCAACCGTTTTATGCTGAGAACAGCGATAAGATGGTTGGGTCTGCCGCCTGCAAAACCTGTCACAAAGCCATCTATGAATCTCATATAAACACAGCGCATTTTAATGATTCGAAAGTTGCAGACCTAAAATCTGTCAAAGGAAGTTTTGCAAACGGGCAAAACGTATTCAATTACAACCTGTTCATGAATGTTGCAATGATCAAGGATGGCAAGAAACTCATCCAATCTGCGCGAATCGGCGGCGAAGAAGTGCAAAGAGCCGGATTTGATTTGGTGATAGGGTCGGGAAGAAAGGGACAATCGTATTTGTATTTTGACAACAACAAACTTTTTCAACTTCCCATCTCATATTATACCGCCACAAACAGTTGGTGCAACAGTCCTGGCTTCCCCAACTTTGTATATTACGAACGGCCAATCCCGTTGAACTGTCTTGAGTGCCACAGCACGTATGCCAAGACAATCAATGAGCAGGAAGAATTTGTTGAGTATGACAAAAAAGCACTGGTGTTGGGGATTGATTGTGAAAGATGCCATGGCGCTGGGGGTGACCATGTTGCGTATCAGGTTGCAAATCCGAAGGATACTGTAGGAAGGTATATTGTGAACACAGCACATAAGGACAGGCAAGTTCGGTTGGATGGATGTGCTCTATGTCATTCTGGAATTAGGGAACCGTTGAAACCTCCATTCTCTTTTAAGGTGGGTGACACCTTGAATCATTTTTCAGTTGGCAAAACAATATCACATCAGGCAGATACGCTTGATGTCCACGGAAATCAGTATGGTTTGCTCGCAGCAAGTAAATGTTTTTTACAATCAACACAAATGGATTGTTCATCGTGCCACAATGTGCATAAGAATGAGTTCAATGACCCAAAGCTGTATTCACAACGTTGCATGAGTTGTCACAATCAACCTTCACAAACAACCTGTACCGTGAAGGTTGATAAAAAAATTATTTTGTCTGACAACTGCATTGATTGTCACATGCCGATACTTGCCTCAAAGAAAATCCAATTGAATGTAAGTGGTGGACAGAAGCTTCAACCGGATTATATCCGGACGCATTTTATATCCATTTATAGAGAGGAGAGCAAGAAGTTTTTGGAGAAATAAGGAAATAAAATATTTTTAGAGAGAAGCCCTCAATGTTAGTTTAAAAGGAACTTGCACATGCCTCAGTTTGTTTTCTTGAATGATTCTTGCCGTCTCTCTGCCTATTTGCTCAAAATCTGTAGAGATGGTTGTGATTCCATTTAAGATGATTTTTTTAAGCGGAGTTTCGTTGTAAGAAATAACACCGATATCAACTCCAACTTTTAGTTTTGATTCGATGATACGCTCAATCAAAACCACTAAGTCATTGTCCATTAAATTGATGAAAACCTCACCAACACCCAATTTCTCCAATGCAATGTCATGCACCACATGGAAGTTGAAGGCAAATTCTTGACAAAAGGATTTGAATCCCTTGATGATTTCTTCAGGGTAATAACTGTTTTCCGGGAAAATAATTTTCAATGTATGGTACTTCTGAAGTTGTGGGAGTGCTTCCTCCAACGCACCATAAATATCCTTCTCAAAATCCTCATAAACAGCCCCAAAATTTCCATGAACTTTTGGAATGATTTTATCGATGAGAATCAATTTGTCTTTATCGATTGTATTGATGATTTTATATGCAGATTCATCGCCATCGATAAAGTGTGGCAATATCACATAATAATTATAATCTGATTTGCTTGTGTTCAATAATTTCTTGAATAGCGCGAGGTCATTGTTGTACACATAGAAGTCGATGGAAGCTCCTTCTCCAAGCGTTGCAACCAAGGCGTCGTAAATGATTTTCTTGTGTGGACTGAGCTTATTGAACATGAGGAATATCTTGGTTGTTCTGTTGATATCCGTGTTCAAAATAAAATATCCCTTGCCAGGAACAGAGCCTATGATACCTTGATTTTTCAAGGCCTTGTAACCCTTTTCTGCAGTATCTCTACAAATATCAAACTGAAAACTCAACTCGTTGATAGATGGCAGTAAATCATCTGTTTGTAGTTTGCTTTCTTCAATCGCTTTCAATATGCAATTAGCCAATTGCTGATATTTTGGTGTAACAGAAAATTCGTCGAAATAAATCAACTTGTCGAATATTGAGGATTTCATTGTGTGTTGTTATTTCATGATTTTTTTGCGATAATCTGTTTATCTCAACGTTGGTTTTGGGAGACTTGGAGTTTCCTGGGGTTTAACCAATCATCACCTTCCTCTTCGAGAGAAGGTGATGGGAAGGGCTGTTCCATTCTTCATTTTTCATTCTACATTCTTCATTATTCGCTTACCTCAACCACCGCCTTAATCACTCCCGTTTCTGGTTTCAACCAACTGGGAAATTGTTCCTTTACATCATCAAACAATACCCTATGCGTTATATAATTTGCTGGAGTAATCAGTCCATTTGAAATGCATGATATTACATATTCAAAATCTTCTCGTGTTGCATTTCTGCTGCTCATCAATGTTCCTTCGCGCTTGTGAAACTCAGGGTGACTCACACTGATCTCACCTTTTTGCAGTCCCACCAAAATATATTTTGCACCATGAGCCATGTATTGAAATGACTTGTTGATGGCTGCAAGATTTCCTGTTGCATCAATCACAACTGTTGGCATATTCCCATTAGTTATCTTACTGATTTCCTCAGTTGGATCAACCGTTTTTGGATTGATTACAAACGGCAGTTTTAGCGTCTCTTTGCAAAATTGTAAACGAGCTTCATTGATATCCATCATGATTACTTGCGCGCCTGCAATGCCTGCAAATTCTGCAATTCCCAAACCTATTGGTCCTGCTCCAACCACAAGCACAAATTCACCTTGCTTAACTTCTGCACGCCTGATGGCATGAGCGCCTATTGATAGCGGCTCTACCAAGCATAGATCATCAACCGACAATCCACCTGACTTGACCAATGAATAAGTGGGAACAGAAAGATATTCCGAAAATCCTCCGTCAATATGAACACCGCTGACTTTTAAGCTGCTGCAACAATTGGGCTTTTGTGATTTGCATGCGATGCAATTGCCACAATTAAAATATGGGATAAACGTAACGACCTCTCCGACTTCAAAATCTGTTGCACCACCGATGTCTACAAGTATTCCTGAAAGCTCGTGCCCCAATATTCGTGGATAATCAAAGTATGGTTGTGTTCCTTCAAAAGCGTGTAAATCCGTTCCGCAAATTCCTATTCGCTTGATTTGAATGATTGCATTACCTGTTTGAGCAATAGGCTTCTCCCTAAATTCATAATTGAATTCGCCAGGCTTAGAGCAAACCAATGTTTTCATGGTAAATTTTTTTAGCTGTTTTCTGAATGTCTGTAAAACTCCAGCTGAACCAAATCATTGGGCAATGGTTTTGTGTTCCATGAATGATGGATGGCCAGTGCAGCACCCAAAGATGTAGCTTGGGCAACAGATGCTGCATACACTTCAACACCAGGAAACACATCAGCAAGTAGTTTCATGAAAATAATGTTTTTGCTAAAACCTCCATCAACAAAAATCTTTTTTACTTGCGATCCCTTCATCACCAATGATGTTGAGACAAATTGTTTTGATACAAGATCCAACATCAATTGATGATACGCTTCTTCTATTGATGAAAAAACCGAGAGGTCCTTTTGAGAAAAATCATGTTCAACAACTTCATTTTTTTCTTGATTCTTCAACGCTGTAATTAGCTTTGGATCATAATTGATATGCTTATAAAAATTAGTATCAACGGAAAAATAAGTTGCTATTCTTGTTGATTGCTCGTCATGCTCATGACCTGCAAACAAGCGCGATGCTTTTACTGGCTGTCCTGTGTATTGCAAATAGCAGAGGCAATCCTGCTTTAATTCATCTATTGTTAATGGCGTGTTGTTAAATGGATTTAAGCTGATGCACCATGTTCCGCTGGAAATTAGGATGAATGGTTCTGAGACACTCATCAAATAAGGTATCAACGCTGCAGAACTGTCGTGGAGTCCAACCCCTATTTTATCTGGCGCTCCTGGAAATGTTGTTGGAAGCACATCTGTGCAATTTTTTATTTTGGGAAGCAACTTATCTATCCCTTCCGCCTTCACCCATTGATGGTATTCATTGCTATCGAAGTTCCACAAATTGGTATGACAACCGATGCTGGTGATTTCGCTGTGTGCATCCCCAGTTAGTAGATAACTAACATAATGAGGAAGATGCAAGGCACGTTTTATTTTTTTGAATACCTCGGGCTTTTCATATTTGATGCGATACACCTGCATCCCAGAATTCAAATTTCCCAATACAGGCGATGCAGTAATTCTTGAGAATTCATCCTCTCCTGAATAGGTATCGTAGAATTGTTTTTGCAAATTTTCTGCATAAGGTTTGAGGTAATTATACAAGGGCGTAAATACTTCTCCTTCATCATTTATATACACAAAACTTGCACCATAGGTGCTGAAATTGATTGCTTTTACATCAAATTCTTGTTGACTCAACACATCAAGCAAAGATGTTTTTACCCATTCTGAAAGGCTTTTTATGTCATCACAAGGAAAGCCATCTTCATCTACAATCTCTTCAAACTTTGATGATTGTTCGTAGACGATTTTATATTCATCGTTGAATAAAAAAAGCTTTTTATTCGTCTTTCCAATGTCGAAGATTGCGATTACTTTTTGTAACATTTTTTTTAGTTTAAAGTTTCTGGTTTAAAGTTTAATTAAAAGGTTTAAGGTTAAACGTCTGAACTAAACTTTAAACCAAAAACTTTCAACTATAACCCTGTTGCAGTAGTTTTTTCTCCCCGCAAACCGATTAAACTGTTTCGAACATTCATGCTGCGAAAAACCTTAAGTGGCTCCAAAGCCGCTCCTGCTCTGCGTCTTGCTTCTGCAACAATTGGACGAACGTCTGTTCTGAAAGCATCCTGCAAGATTTCTTGCGCTACCACAACATCATTGTTTTCTCTTGCGGCTTTCAATGCTACAGAGTCTACCAACAATGCTTGTGCATAAGCAATTTTAATGGCTTCAACGGACTGCAACAAATCTTCCAACGGATCTTTGATGTTGTGAGACGCATCAATCATCCATCCTAAGTCGGTTGCATGG
>JBILHX010000182.1:0-4270 GCA_044350285.1 Chitinophagaceae bacterium
GTTGAGTAATCCAACTTGATTCTCAGTATAAATTGTAATGGTAAATTCTTGCTTCATGTAATTATTATTTTAAACGAATCTCAGACACGCCACATCCTTGTGGTACCATTGGGAACACATTGTTCTCTTTCCCAACAAATACTTCCAATAGGTAAGGACCATTGTGATCAAGCATGGTAGCCAATGATTTTTTAAGGTCTTCTCTGTTTGAAATTGAATTTCCTTCAATGCGATAGCCTTTTGCAACGGTCACATAATCCGGACTTTCAATATTCACAAAAGAATATCTTTTTTCATTAAACAATTGCTGCCATTGCCTTACCATTCCCAAGAATCGGTTGTTTAATATCAAGATTTTCACATTCACATTATTCTGCATAATTGTGCCCAGTTCTTGAATGGTCATTTGTATTCCTCCATCACCAATTACTGCAACAACCGTTCTGTCTTGTGCTCCGTATTTTGCTCCTATGGCCGCTGGCAATGCGAACCCCATGGTTCCCAGGCCCCCCGACGTAATATTGCTTTTGCTCTTGATGAATTTTGCATACCTACAGGCCACCATTTGATGTTGTCCAACATCCGTAACAATAACGGCATCTCCTTTTGTGAGCTCATTGAGTTGATTGATCACTTCACCCATCGTCATCTGTTCTGTTGATGGATGCATCTCTTCATGAATGACTGCCTCAATCTCTTTGTCCATGCAATCTTTGAAACGATTTGTCCAACTGTCTCTTTGCTTCGCCTCAATCAATTTTGTTATCATTGGGATTGTCTCTTTACAATCTCCCCACACTGGAACATCCGCTTTCACATTTTTATCAATTTCAGATGGATCGATATCTAGGTGAATCACCTTTGCTTGCTTCGCATACCTGTCAAGCCTTCCAGTTACCCTGTCATCAAACCTCATTCCTACTGCAATCAATACATCACATTCATTTGTTAGCATGTTAGGGCCATAATTTCCATGCATGCCAAGCATGCCAACATTCAATGGATGGCTGGTCTCTAAGGCACTTAATCCAAGTATTGTCCAAGCTGCTGGAATACCTCCTTTTTCAATGAATTGCTTAAATTCAGCTTCTGCTCCACCAAGAATCACTCCTTGTCCAAATATGACAAACGGCCTTTCCGCCTTATTAATCATTTCAGCTGCCGCTTTTACATATTCTTCCCTGATAATTGGTTTAGGCCTATAACTCCTGATGTGGTTGCATTTGGTATAACCTGCGTAGTTGATCTTTTGAACCTGTGCGTTTTTTGCGATATCAATCAATACAGGTCCCGGTCTGCCACTGCCTGCAATATAAAATGCCTTGGCCATGATGGCTGGAATTTCATTGGCATCCGTTATTTGATAGTTCCATTTTGTAACGGGTGTGGTTATGTTGATGATGTCTGTTTCTTGAAAGGCATCTGTTCCTAACAGATGGGCAAATACTTGTCCCGTAATGCATACCAACGGTGTTGAATCTATCATTGCATCTGCTAAACCAGTTACCAGATTTGTTGCTCCTGGTCCACTTGTTGCAAATACAACGCCTGTCTTACCAGATGTTCTCGCATAACCTTGTCCTGCATGGATTCCTCCCTGCTCATGTCTAACCAAGATATGTTCCAACCTGTCGTTGTAGTCATACAAGGCATCATAGATGGGCATGATTGCTCCCCCAGGATATCCAAAAATGGTTGATACATCTTCAGCAATTAGGGCCTTTAAGACCGCTTCACTGCCGCTGATTTCAATGGTTTCTTCTATTGCAGTTTTTTCTTCTTTAATTGTTTCTGTTTGCATAAGAATGATTTTTATTACTTACTTATCTGTTACACAACCTTCTGCTGCCGTCGTTACATACTTAGCATATTTGTAAAGTATGCCCTTGGTTGCAGCCAATGGCGGTTGAATCCATTTGCTTCTTCTTTCGTTTAATATCTCATCACTCAACATCACATTAATTGTGTTTGAAATAGCATCGATTTCAATCACATCTCCATCCTCAATTAATGATAGGTTGCCGCCCTCATGTGATTCTGGTGTGATGTGTCCCACAACAAATCCGTGCGTTCCTCCACTAAACCTTCCATCAGTTATCAATGCAACATCTTTGCCCAATCCTGCACCTATGATGGCGGAAGTTGGCTTGAGCATTTCTGGCATTCCTGGAGCACCGCGTGGTCCTACATATCGAATTACCACAACATCACCTTTTTTTACCCTACCGCTGCTGATGCCTTCTATCAATTGCTTTTCACCATTGAAAACCTTAGCTGGACCAACAAATTTCTCACCTTCTTTTCCGCTGATTTTTGCTACACTTCCTCCTTGTGCAATATTCCCATAAAGTATTTGAAGATGTCCACTTGATTTTAATGGGTTCTCAATTGGATAAATGATTTTTTGTTTTTCAAATTCAATCTCTGGTATTGATGCCAAGTTTTCAGCAATTGTTTTTCCTGTTACTGTCATGCAATCACCATGAAGCATTCCTTTTGATAACAGGTATTTCATCACCATCGGTATTCCTCCTATGTTGTGAAGGTCCTCCATGAGATATTTTCCACTTGGCTTGAAATCTGCAATAACAGGTACCTTATCACTGATGGCTTGAATATCGTCTTGTGTTAATACAAGGTCAACACTATGCGCCATGGCTATCATGTGCAAAACAGCATTGGTTGATCCTCCCAAAGTAACAATGATTGTCAATGCATTTTCGAATGCTTTTTTGGTCATGATGTCAGTGGGCTTGATGTCTTTTTCCAGCAGTAGCCTGATGGCTTTTCCTGCTTCAACACACTCTTGTTTTTTTTCTTCACTGAGTGCAGGATTTGATGATGAATAGGGTAGACTCATCCCCAAAGCCTCAATAGCGGAAGACATGGTGTTTGCTGTATACATTCCACCGCAGGCTCCGGCACTTGGGCAAGAGTTCATGACGATGCCCTTGAAATCGGCATCATCTAGTTGACCTGCAATCTTTTTTCCCAATGCTTCAAATGCTGATACAATATTTAAGTCTTCCCCTTTATAATGTCCTGGTGCTATTGTTCCGCCATAAACCATGATAGAGGGCCTGTTAAGCCTACCCATAGCCATGATAGATCCTGGCATATTTTTGTCACATCCCGGTACTGTAATTAGGCCATCATAATATTGCGCACCACAAACTGTTTCAATCGAATCTGCAATCACATCACGGCTCACCAAAGAATACCGCATACCATCGGTTCCATTAGACATTCCATCGCTTACTCCGATGGTGTTGAACGTGAGTCCTACTAAATCATTTGCCCAAATACTTTTTTTTATTTCAGCGGCCAATTCATTCAAGTGCATGTTGCAGGTATTTCCATCCCAACCCATGCTGGCAATACCAACCTGAGCTTTTGCCATGTCCTCATCTGTAAGTCCAATGCCGTAAAACATGGCCTGTGCGGCAGGTTGTGTAGGGTCTTGTGTAATTGTTTTGCTGTACTTATTCAATTCACTCATCTTTATTGTTTTTCTTTATTTAAATTATTTTAAAGCTGAACGTTGTTTTTCATACGTTTCAACATCTTCCCTAACAAGGGCTTTGTAGGCTTTTTGAATGAGGTGAGAAATGCTTTTCTCCCACTCACCTGGGAAGACATGATCGTCGATACTCTGCCATCCAATGACTTCCGCTGCAGTTCCACAAAAGAAAGCATTGTCTGCGTTTCGGAGTTCTTCTTGGGTAATCTTTTTTTCCTCTACTTCAATGCCAAAGTCTTTGCATATTTCCAACACTGTTGCCCTTGTAATTCCTGGTAATATATTCCCTAAGGATGGAGTGAAAAGCCTGTTGTTTTTTTCAATGAAAACATTGGCGCCAGGACCTTCTGCCACAAATCCATCCATGTCTTGAAGCAATGCTTCATCAAATCCCTTTCTTTTCGCATCTTGAGAAGCAATGATGGAATTTACATAATGTCCACCTGCTTTTGCGTGTATCATAAAGCCTTTGGGGTTTGGTCTTTCGAAAGGGGATGTCATGATACGCAAATTTTTATCGCCTAAAAATGGTTGCATCGGCCAAGCTTGGATGGCAATAAAAGATTCTGTATTCAAGGCATAAGTCATGTTTGCTGGTGCATAAACAAGTGGTCGAATATACGAGTCTCCAAGATTGTTCAAACGCAATACCTCATATGCCGCTTTTATGAGTTCATTGTCGTCGAAAGGATATGGCATGTTAATTGCCAACGCAGAATTCCTCAACCTTTCGAAATGTTCTTTTTCCTT
>JBILHX010000085.1:0-13199 GCA_044350285.1 Chitinophagaceae bacterium
CAATTCTTCTTTGAACTTCTAAATCTTCCGTAAAATCCAATTGTTCCTTTAATACAGGAATGATTGGATTACCGTGTTCAATAAATCTTTCTGTTATTGTTTGGTAAACAAGTTCATCAGGATCCTCAATTAGATTGATTAACGCCGCTATTTCTCCTGATTTGCTCATTTTAATAGTTACCGAAAAAAATTAGTTTTTCTTTGCTTTCCTTTTTCCTTTTGGTGGGTTGGCTATTGCATACTCAATCATGCCTTTCACTTCCTCAATGGTAAGATCTTGTGGATTTTCTTGCTTCTCTTTTGGTATTGGGAAATTACGGAGTCCTTTTTTAATATATGGTCCATAAGGTCCTTTAAGCAATTGGATTTTTTCTTTTTCAAAAACCTTGATGGTTCTTTCTCCTTTTGCTGTTCTCTTTTCTGAAATAATCGGGATAGCATCCTCCAGTTTTACTTCGTAAGGGTCATATTCCTTGGAGAGGGAATAAAATAATTTGTTGTGGGCAATATAAGGACCAAATCTGCCGATGTTTACCTGAACTGATTCTCCTTCAAATTCACCTAATAATCTGGGCAATTTGAATAGTTCAAGTGCCTCTTCAAGATTGATAGTTTCTATGCTTTGGTCAGTTTTTAATTTTGCAAACTTTGCCTTATCCTCAGTGTCTGCAGTGTCTCCCATTTGAACCATTGGGCCATATCTACCCATTCTGGCAATTACTTTTTTACCAGAAACAGGATCTAGGCCTAAATCCCTTTCACCGCTGATTCTTTCAGCATGTTCCATCGTTTCTTCCACTTCTTTGTGAAAAGGGGTATAAAAATCCTTGAGCATCAAGCTCCAATCTTCTCTTCCTTCGGCAATGTTATCAAACTCAGATTCGATTTTTGCAGTGAACCCATAATCCATTACATTTTTGAAATGCTGCATGAGGAAATCTGTAATTACAGAGCCTAGATCTGTAGGGAATAATTTTGATTTTTCAGCCCCTGTATTTTCTTGTTCTGTAACTTTTTTTATTTCATCATTCTTAAGTTTCAGAACCCTGTAATTCCTCTTTGTACCTTCCTTATCACGTTTCTCTACATAACCCCTCTTTAGAACGGTAGTAATGGTGGGGGCATAGGTTGATGGCCTTCCTATTCCCAGTTCTTCCAACTTTTTAACCAGTGATGCTTCTGTATAACGAGGTTGTGGCCTTGAGAATCTTTCTGTTGAAACCATCTCATTAAGGGCTAAAAGTTGCCCCTTTTGCAAAGGAGGTAACATGCCAGCAGTATCAGTTTCCTCGTTTTCATCTTCTTCGTCCTTGCTTTCGTTATAAACCTTGAGGAACCCATCAAACTTCATAACCTCACCTTCTGCAAACAACTTTTCCTTGTTTGTTGAGATATCGATTTCTGCGACAGTTTTTTCAAGTTCTGCATCTGCCATTTGTGACGCCATTGTTCTTTTCCAAATCAAATCATAAAGCTTTTGCGAGTCTGCTATATCAATTTGGGATTTATCCATATAAGTTGGACGAATTGCTTCATGTGCTTCTTGAGCTGATTCGTTCTTATTCTTATATTTCCTGTTTTGCAGATATTGTTTGCCATAACTATCAGTAATCTGCTTGGAAATATCTTCTATAGCGGTTTGGCTTAAACTCACACTGTCTGTTCTCATGTATGAGATATGTCCCGCCTCATATAATTTTTGAGCGAGAATCATGGTTTTGCTAACGCCATATCCAAGTTTTCTACTCGCTTCCTGCTGAAGCGTTGAAGTTGTAAATGGTGCCGCTGGTGTTTTCCTGGCAGGTTTCTTCTGAACATCTGCTACATTATAAGCAGCACCCTTGCAGGATTCCAGAAATTTTTCTGCATCTTCTGAAGTGGCTTTCCTGTTTCCTTCTGCCTTGAAAATAATGTTTTTACCGTTGATGTCTTTTGCTGGGAAAAAGCCTTCAATTTTGAAGCTGCTCAATGAATTAAATGAATTGATTGAACGTTCTCTTTCTACTATTAACCTTACAGAAACACTTTGAACCCTTCCTGCACTAAGGTTTCCACGCATGCTCATTTTTCTCCATAATACCGGAGATAACTCAAATCCCACAATCCTGTCCAATATTCTTCTTGCTTGCTGTGCATTTACCAGATTCATGTCTACTGTTCTAGGCTTTTCAACAGCAGATTTAATGGCAGGTTTTGTAATTTCATGAAAAACAATTCGTTTTGTAGTAGCAGGGTCAAGTCCCAATACTTCACACAAATGCCAACTTATGGCTTCACCTTCACGGTCCTCATCCGTTGCTAGCCAAACTTCTCCAGATTTTTTTGCAAGTTGCTTTAACTCTTTAACCACTTTTTCTTTCTCTTCTGAAACAATGTATCTTGGTTTAAATCCTTTTGCAATATCAATGCCCATGGCATCTTTTTCAAGGTCTCTTATATGTCCATAACAGCTTTTAACCTCAAAATCAGCACCAAGGATTTTCTCAATTGTTTTGGCTTTTGCTGGTGACTCAACTATTAATAAATTCTTTGCCATGCGTTCTTTTCGATTCTTGTAATTGTTTTTTGATGCTCCTCCTATCTCCTAAACTGATGCAATAATAAGATAAAGCGAATGATTTTTTACATTTCTCGTATAAAAGGAATCAATTTATAGTAATTAATCATGTGAAAAAGACCATCTAAATCAGTTTTTTTCACATTAATTACGGTTAATCTGTCTTTTTTTATAAAAAATCGATTACTCTTTTTACAACATTGCTGTCCTTGTATATTTTTCTGTGTCCCAATCCCTTTGTAATTAAGAACGATATATTGGGTTGCTTTGATTCAATTATTGGTTTCACATCAGAAATTGGAGTGATTTCATCATCCTCATCATGTATCCATAAAATCTGGTTTTTTAAATTGGGCGCTATTCTTTTAATTGAAAAATGTTCTACTGTGTAACCTGATTTTTTGAATACATAATCGTGGATTGCTTTCCTCACTATTTCATTTAAATTCAAAAAAGTACAAAATAGTTTTATCGCTGTGCTGGTTTCTGTTGCTGGAGCTATTAAAACCAGTTTAGCATGTGGGTGATTAAATGACTCCTCAAACAAGCAAACGGCAATGCCTCCAAACGAGTGGCTAACATATCCATCAAAAGATCCTACTTGTTTTTCAAGTTCTATCAGCATTGCCATATATTCAGGCAATGTAATGGTTTTGCCTTCACTCAATCCATGTGCTTGAGCATCCATGGCAAATACAGCATACCCTTTTTCCAACAATGGCGCAACATATCTATCGAAATTAAAAGCCTTAGATTCAAACCCATGTACTATGAGGATTTTTTTACCTGCATCTTTTTGCCATCTGTATCCATTTATTTTGAAATTATTGACAACAATGTGGAATTGTTCAGCAGTATGAAAAATGGGAGGCATAAAAGGGCGCGGTTTTCGATGAGGTGTAGTGAAAACATGAATTGCTGCTTTTGCTGCCCACCTTACAGAAAATATTGAAATCAATCGAAGCTTAAATTTTATCAATAAAATCAATATTTTTTGACTGTTTTTCATATAAATTGGGAAATAATATGCAAATATAGTTTGAGTCTATCATTGCTGAGTTTAAAATTTAAAATGTATGAGTTAACTTCGAACAAATAGTTATGATAAATTTACTCGAAAGATATGCTCAATTAAGGTTGATGGTTTTCGACCTAGATGGGGTTTTAACAAATGGTAAAGTTTTGTTAATGGGAGATGATGAGTGGATCCGGGAGATGGATCTTAAAGATGGTTATGCCATACAACATGCCATTAAAAATGGAATTTCAATTGCTGTTATCACTGGCTCTCATTCAAACCCAGTGGCTTCAAGATTGAAAAAATTGGGCGTTCATCTTTTTTTCCAAAATATTAAGGATAAGGGTGTTTGTTTGACAGAAATTATGGTTGATTTGGGTTTGAAAAAATCTCAAGTTCTTTTTATGGGTGATGATATTCCCGATTTGGAAGCTTTTGCCATAGCAGGTATTGCCGCTTGTCCTGCTGACGCAGTAAGGGAAATAAAACAGCAATCAAATTTTGTATCTACCAAGTCAGGAGGAAATGGATGTGTAAGGGAGATTATCGAAAAAGTGATGCTTGTTCAAAACACATGGCTCCTCAACAGCAAAACACAAAGTATTTAATTAATAAATATGAAAAAGGTATTGGGTTTTTTTCAATTGATTCGATATCCTAATTTGTTTTTTGTAATCCTTACTCAAATCCTTTTCTACTTTTGTGTAATTAAACCCCAATATGTAAAATTTGAATTAGTTGGTCCTCGGTTGATAACAAGTGATTTTTTTATATTGGTTCTTTCCTCAGTTCTGATTGCAGCAGCTGGTTATATCATAAACGATTATTTCGATTTGAATATCGATAGAATCAATAAACCTGATCGAATGGTTGTTGATAAACTAATCAGCAGAAGATGGGCAATGTTCTTTCATTTATTCATTTCATTCATTGGATTGATGCTCACTGGTTACGTTTCATGGCATTTAAAAAACCCCTTCCTTCTTTTTTTCAACATTCTCACCGTCATATTACTCTGGTTCTATTCTACCAATTTTAAACGAAAGCTACTAACAGGAAATATTTTAATTTCACTCTTAACTTCTTGGGTAATTCTTGTACTTTATGTTGCAGAAGTAAGTTGGACTTTGGGTAAATTCTTGCCTTCACAAAATCCTGCCATTTTAAACCTTTACAAACTCAGCACCGTCTATGCAGGTTTCGCTTTTATTGTTTCGCTTATCAGGGAAATCATTAAAGACCTTGAAGATGTAGACGGTGACAGGAAAAATAATTGTGAAACCATGCCGATAGTTTGGGGTACTGTTTCAACAAAACTTTTTGTTTCTGTTTGGATATTGGTATTGATAGGAATTCTTGGTTTGATGTTGTTCTATACCTTGTTCAATAGGTGGTTCTTAATGACAGCATTAATCCTTTTTTTACTCCTGATTCCCTTAACAAAGATTTTCAACAAACTAAAATCTGCTGCTTCAAAGAAGGATTATCATTCAATTAGCTTGAATTTAAAGTTGATCATGTTTTTTGGAATCATATCTATGCTCACATACTTTTATTACAATAGATGAAAAGAATTATCCTAGCCTCAGGTTCGCCCAGGCGTAAAATGCTCATGGAATGGGCAGAAATCACTTTTGAAATCATTGTATCCGACATCGATGAATCCTTCCCAGATGATTTAAATCCTGTAGATGTCGCTTTGTTCATTGCAAAGAACAAAAACAAAGCAGTGTTTGAATGCATGGAAACTGAAGATGACAAAACTGATGCGTTGGTTATTTCTGCGGATACAATCGTTGTTTTGAATGATGAAATTATTGGCAAACCCTTGAATAGAGATCATGCCATTCAAATTCTCCAAAAGTTGAGTGGACAAAAACACGCGGTTATTACAGCAGTGGTGATGCGCAATAGCCAGAAGGAAATTGCATTTGCAGATACAACCCAGGTTACTTTTCATGAGCTTACCAAGGAGCAAATAGTTTTCTATGTTGATCATTACCAACCTTACGACAAAGCAGGTGCTTATGCCATCCAGGAATGGATAGGCGTTGTTGGTATAAAGTCAATAGAAGGTGACTTTTACAATGTAATGGGATTACCAATAAGCAGGGTAGTGAATTTTATAAATTCTGCGTTTTTTTAATCGTTTTTTGCACGTGATTTTCTTGTTTTTTTATGGTGATTTAGCCTTGATTTGAGTTGTGCTTCTTTTTTATTTTTGAGCATGATTTATAAAGAAGACCTATTACAATTCATTTGGGAGAAATATATTTTTGAAGGCAAAACGTTGCAAACTGTTTGCGGGAAGGAGCTAACTATCAAAAATAGGGGTACGAAGAACCACGATCAGGGACCAGATTTTATCAATGCAAGAATTGTATTAGATGATACAGAATGGGCTGGAAACGTTGAAATCCACTTGACAACATCTGAATGGCAGCATCATGGCCATGCAAATGATGCAAATTATAAAAATGTCATATTGCATGTTGTATGGAAAAATAATACCACTTTCTTTAGCCAATCACCTGTATTTGAACTCCAACACTTTGTTGATGCTAATTTGCTATCATCCTATCATTTGCTAATGCAAAATACTTCAATCATTCCTTGTAGCTCTATTGGGCCCATTTCTATGGAAAATTACATCAAAGACTGGGTTATTGAACTGGGCTTAAATAGACTTAATGAAAAATCAAATGAATTAATACATCAGTTGGAGAAATTAAATGGTAGCTGGGACGAGCTCATTTGGACAACATTGTGTAGGAATTTTGGACACCGAGTAAATGCAGAGGGCTTTTATTTACTGGCAAAATCCATTCCATTCTCATTGGTTACAAAAACGAAAAATGATGTTTTTAATTTAGAAGCATTGCTAATGGGCCAAGCCGGATTGCTCAAGAAAAACTTGCTAGACGAGTATCCACAAAAACTTTTATTGGAATACAATAGATTAAAAAAACTACATAAACTCAATGAAATAAGTCATCCCATTTACTTTTTAAGGATGAGACCTGCTAATTTTCCTACTATTCGATTGGCCCAATTATCCATGCTGCTTTTCCAAAATAACCGAATCTTGGATCTTTTAAAAGATGCTGTAAACGTTTATCAATTAAAAAAACAATTTGCATTTGAAATAAGCAACTATTGGATCAATCACTATAGGTTCGATAAAATTTCAACTCCAGCTGACAAAAAACCAGGGAATACATTTATTGACAATTTGTTTATCAACACGTTCATACCTATTTTATATGCCTACGGTAGAGTGGTTGGGTCTGATTTTCACAAACAAAAAGCAATAAGGTGGCTCACTGAATTACAAGCTGAATTAAATTCCATACTGATTGGATTCGGAACAATTGGAATTAAGCCAAATTCTGCCGCAGAATCCCAATCTCTTCTAGCCCTTCATAAGAATTACTGCAAAGAACTTAAGTGCACGGAATGCTTGATTGGCGGCAAAATCCTAAATGATTCAAAAATGAATTCCAGCAAGTTACCTCCAATTATAGTTGATATTTAGTTGAATTGAGGGATGAATGCTTTCTTTTACAGGGCAACTCAAGGCAATTTCATTCAACTTCGCTTTTTCTTCTTCGAGAAAATGCACATCCAATGGCCATTCGAATTCAAGGTTTATTTGACTGATTTTTCTAGGTGCAGCAGACATGATTTTTTCTGTTTTTACAACAAGTCCCCTTAATCTTTCTTCAAATTCCCTGCCCCTAATGGCCATTGTAGTAACCATGCATGCAGCCAATGAAGTCCCAATTAAGTCTGTTGGTGAAAATCTTTCTCCCTTACCTTGATTATCAGTGGGTGCATCAGTTTCAAAATTAGATCCAGATTGTAAATGAGTTGCTAAAGTTCTAAGCTCACCTTGGTATGATACGTGCGATGTCATATAATTTTTATATAAATTTACATAACATATCTCAACCATGTTTAAACATTCAATTTTAGTTATTACAATCTCTTTATCTTTCTTAGGAGCTTTCTCACAGCGTCTTTCAAATGTAAAAGGGAATAAAAAGCAGGAAGAAAAGATTGCAAAACGCAATAAAATCAATGAACTTATTAGAAATGAAGAAGAAGGCATTCCCTCTTTTAACAAGCAAAGTTCATTTCAAATTAAAGTGAATCATGACGGAAATGGATTGCTTTATGAATTAGGGAAGATGAAAACCCCTTATAAGACGAGCATTTTTCAATTTGAATTGGGTGAAAAGCAGCACCCTAAGGAACAAAAACAAAGCAGTACTTCTTATGGTGGTGGCTTTACGATTTTTGGTAAACCTTTTGTTTATGGGAAACAAAATATTTTCTATCAGGCAAAAATAGGGGCTGGTCAACAAATAATGATTGGCGGAAAAGGAAACAAAAATGGCGTTGCTGTTTATGGTGTTGTTGTAGGTGGTTTTTCGGCTGGATTAACAAGACCTTACTATATGGAATTCGCCACGGGCGGAGCAACAATAAAGAGAAAGTTCACAGAGACTGACAGAAATTTATTTTTCAGCGCGGACAAAATCATAGGTGGAACTGGAATGGCACTTGGTTGGAAAGAAATGAAATTCAATCCAGGTCTTTATGCAAAGGGTGGTTTGCGTTTTGATTGGGCAAGGTTTAATCAAGTAGTATCTGCTGTTGAGTTTGGTTTTTCTTTTGACTATTACACAAAAAAAGTTGTTCAAATGGTGGATATTAATGGCAAAACATTCTTCCCAACAGGGTATGTTTCTCTTGTTTTTGGTAACCGTAAGTGATGTAACTTTGCTCTTTATTTATACTAATGAAAGAACTCAATATAATAGATCCTGTAGTTGAACAAAAGTTGAAGAAACCAGACTGGTTAAGGGTCAGATTGCCGATTGGAGAAAGTTATAAACATGTTAGGTCTCTAGTAGACACCCACAAGCTTCATACCATTTGTGAAAGTGGAAATTGTCCAAATATGGGCGAATGTTGGGGTGAAGGAACGGCCACCTTCATGATTCTTGGAAATATTTGTACAAGGAGTTGTGGATTTTGTGCAGTTGCAACTGGCCGTCCAGAGGCAGTTGATTTTGATGAACCGCAACGTGTAGCTGAAGCAATTCATTTGATGAAAGTGAAGCATGCTGTTTTAACTTCAGTAGATAGGGATGAATTGCCTGATGGAGGAAGTACAATTTGGTTCAATACCATTAAAGCTGTTAAAGCACTTAATCCTACAACAACACTTGAGACATTAATACCGGATTTTAAAGGAATTGATGATCAGATTCAACGTATAATAGAAGCTGCTCCTGAGGTGGTTTCTCACAATATTGAAACTGTTGAGCAACTTACCCGCAAAGTAAGGATTCAAGCAAAGTATTGGCGCAGCATGGAGGTATTAAGAAAATTGAAATTAGGTGGAATGAGAACCAAATCCGGAATTATGCTGGGATTGGGTGAGAAAAAAGAAGAAGTAATACAGACGATAAAAGATTTAGGTGACAACGGAGTTGATGTGATAACCATTGGTCAATATCTTCAACCTACGAGAAAACATTTACCAGTACAGCGGTTTGTGCATCCTGACGAGTTTTTTGAATACAAGGAAATTGGCTATCAATTTGGCATTGATTATGTAGAAAGCGGACCCCTTGTTAGGTCTTCTTACCACAGCGAGCGGCATGTAATTCCAGGATACGGCATCAAGCAATGGGAGCAAGAAAAGAGTTTAAGGATTGCTGTTGGTTAGCCAACATTGATTTTATGTAACATAAAGTTGAATTTTATTTGTTTTAAGGTATTTTTTTAAAAATTAATCCCCAACATGTTTCTGATAAAATCAATTATTAGACAAAGCAATCTCTAATTTCTTAACCATTCCACTAGATCCAATAAAAAGTGGAGTCTTTTGATGAATCGATGTAGGCACGATTTCAAGTATTCGCTGTATCCCATCCGTAGCTTTTCCTCCAGCTTGTTCAACAATAAATGCAAGGCTGTTGGCTTCAAACATAATCCTTAATTTGCCTTTTGGGTTATTTTTTGTAGCTGGATACAGATAAATTCCTCCTTTGAGTAAATTTCTATGTATATCAGCAACCAATGATCCAATATAACGTCCAGCAAATTGTTCAAGCTTACATTCATTCAAATAATCATGAATACCTGCTTGAACAAAAGAGTTTGAGTTTCCTTCATTGATAGAATAGGTATTGGCATCTGGTTTAATTACTATATTAGGATGTGACAAAACATACTCACCCAAGGTGGTTTCATAAGTAAATCCATTTACACCCTGACCCGTAGTATATACCAACATGGTTGATGATCCATATAGTATGTAACCAGCAGCTACCTGCTCAGTGCCACATTGCAAGCAATCTTCAAGCGTTACTGTTTCTCCTATGCTCGACAATCTTTTATAAACTGAAAAAATTGTTCCAATAGGCACGTTTACATCTATATTGCTAGAACCGTCTAATGGGTCTAACGCAACAATGTACTTTCCTTCGCTGTTGAGCATGTTAATTGAATCTGCCTCTTCAGAAATTATAGCACAAGCTGCTCCTCCTTTTAACAATGCTCTAGAAAATCTAATGTCTGCAAGAATATCAAGTTTTTGTTGGTCATCTCCTCCGGTGTTGTAGCTTCCTGAAGAACCGATAATGTCGATTAAGCCAGCTTTGTTAATTTCTCTATTCACTACCTTTGAGGCTAATGCAATATCCCTTAACAACTGAGAAAAGTCACCTACAGATTGTGGATATTGGCTTTCATTGCTTCTAATAAACCTGTCGAGTGTAACCCCAATGGGTATTGCAATACGTGATGCTTCCATATTTTATTTATTGATCGGTTTACAGGTTAAGAATAACAAAATTCCTCCTTTCTAGCCAATACTATAAACCATAAAAAATAGAATATGTTGTATTAACTATATTATTATTTCATTAAAGTACATCATTATGTATGGTACTTTAAGTCCATTATACCACCAAATTAACTTAACAGGTGTTCATCAACCAAGAATCAATTGAAATCAATGAAATAAAAAATATAGCTACAGATTTGTGATAAAATTTAATTACGTTAATTAATTTTTATTTCTGTTCCCAAACCAATGCACTAGCACCTAAAATCGCGGCATCTGATTCTTTTAGATGACTCACCAATATTTTTACTTTATTTTGAAACACTTGGATGAGATTTTCTTCCATGTGTTCTCTTGTTGGTTTTAATATTAGGTCTCCTGATTTTGTGAGTCCCCCAAATAGTACAATTGCTTCGGGGCTGCTAAACATAACTGCATTTGCCAATGCAAGTCCGAGAATTTTCCCGGTAAATTCAAAAATCTCTAAAGCCAACTTGTCGCCTTTTATGGCTGCATCATAAACTACCTTAGAATCCAAGGTTGTTTTATCCGCATTTCTTAATAAACTAGGCTCCTGGCTATTTTCAAGAAACTCCAATGCCGTAAGACGAACACCTGTGGCTGAAGCATAACTTTCTAATGACCCTTTTTTTCCTGTTCCTTCATGCATTCTACCGTCTGGAATTACAATAGTATGCCCCAATTCACCTGCAAAACCATCATGACCATATATCAGTTGACCGTTGGCAACGATTCCACTTCCAACACCTGTGCCTAAAGTGATCATGATAAAATCTTTCATCCCTTTCGCTGCACCATACATCATTTCGCCGATTGCAGCTGCATTTGCATCATTTGTCAAGGTTACCGGAAGCTTGAATTTCTCACTTAGTAATTTAGCAAGTGGAATGATGCCTTTCCATGGAAGGTTTGGGGCATATTCAATTGTTCCAGTATAAAAATTTCCGTTTGGAGCACCAACACCAATCCCTTTCATGCATGAAATCCCCCCGGCACTATTAATCAGCTCCAACAGATGAGTATGCAATTCATCTATAAAAGTTTCAATAACCAAGTGCTTTTTGGTTGACATTTCCCCTGAAAAGAGAACATTCCCAATTCGGTCAACTATACCAAATTTAGTACCTGTTCCTCCTATGTCTATGCCAATTGCTAATGCCTCACGTGATATCGATGTCATACTCATAATTTCTATTAAAAAAAAGCAGCCACAATTTGTGGCTGCTCAAGATACAAAAAAAAATTATAAATCTAATGACCTGATGCAACCTGTGCATCAACATCAAGACCTTGTTTCTTTAATACAGATTTGGTTTGTAAAGCATGCCAAGCCAAATAAGCAAAGCAAAGTAAGGGAACGATGTAAGAAAGTTGGGTATAGGTATGAATGCTTGGATCATTCGACACATCTAGGTCAATGATTGATCCTTGTGTTGGCGGGATGATAGCACCACCCAAAATCATCATGATTAAAAATGCAGATCCTTGGCTGGTGTACTTACCAATTCCATTCACCGCCAATGCAAAAATACATGGCCACATTACTGCACAACATAGACCAGTACTTATGATGGCATAATTTGCAATCATTCCAGTTGTTGTTATGGCAATTAGCATACCTAAAGCCCCTAAAATAGAGACTGTAAGCAATAATTTAACAGGCTTTTCTTCTGCATAAAGAAATGCAGCAATTGCAATAACTATGCAAATCGGATACATGTAAAAGTCACTAATATCATTTCCTTTTATCAAATTAACGACCAAAATCAAACCAAATGCCAAGAAAGGAACAACGATTACCAAGATTCTTTTTACTTTCTTACTGAAATTAAACACACTCACGGCACCTGTCCACCTTCCAATCATCATTGAACCCCAATAAAGTGAAATTAAATGAGAAATATGTGAGTCGTCATAACCGCCAAAAGCGGTTTTCTTTAGCAAAGCCCCAAAATTATTGTCAACCGTTACTTCAACACCCACATAAATAAAAATGGCAATCATGCCTAGCACAAGTTGAGGATAAGCCATGGCACCCCAACCTTCTGGTTGCTTTTTTGCTGCTATCATTGAAACAAACAACAAGGCAAGAATGATAACCAAACAAGAAACAATGGTCATGCTTTTCTCTAATCCGGTAACTTCTTTCACCCAATCAGCAAACAAAACGGGAAGAAAAACCAATCCAATAACCAACAAAAGATAAAGGGCTTTGGGACTTTTTTCCAATTTTTCATCGGAGGTCGTTTTTGGCATTTTTGCATAAGCAAAAATAATTGCAGCAACTATGAACAAGCCTGCAAGAAAGAAATAAAGGGTTTGGATATTTTCAATTGAAGCTTCCTTAGCACTGGTAACACTTCCAAACAATAAAAAACTAACAACCAATGGTCCTAACAATGTTCCAAATGAATTTACACTACCACCCATGTTAAGCCTGTGAGACCCTGTTTCAGGCGAACCCAATCCAATAGCGAAGGGTTGTGCGGCGGTTTGTTGTAATGAAAACCCAAGTGCAATAATAAAAAATGAAACCAGCACCAATCCGAATGTAGCATTGCCAGATCCACTGATTAAGGCAAGTGCAACGGCACCAACAACGGAAATCAATAAACCATAAATAATGCCTTTTTTATAACCTATTTTGTTCAATAAGTCAGTCCCAGTAATCGTAGAAAAAACATAAAGAATGAGAGAACCATAGAAATAAGCTCCATAGAAAGCAGAGCCCACTAATTGAG
>JBILHX010000183.1:0-4185 GCA_044350285.1 Chitinophagaceae bacterium
ACATCTATGCACACACTGTTATTAGAAGCAAAGCGCCTTCACCTGAGACAATTAAATGGAATAGATTTAATGTAAGTCTACCGAGTGCTGAATGGTCAACCGCTATATGTGATATATTGTCTTGTAGAGGTCCAGAGATTTCTAGTGATTCATTTGCATTTAGTGGTACAGGGGATACAGGGATTTTGTCTTTCCATTTTTACACCAAAAATATCAGAGGAAATGGGTCTATTACCGTTCGTTTTGCTCGATCAATTAATCCATTAGATTATAAAGATGTTGTTGTATTGGCTCAAGGTTGGGCTCCAACTGGTGTTTCAAGCAGTATGCGTACATTGATGAATGTTTACCCAAATCCTGTAAATGATTTTGTTAATATTAAAAACCCACTAATCGGTAAAGCTGATTTGAAAGTATACAATTCACAAGGTCAAGTTGTATTTGAGTCAGCATTTGATAGCAGTGCTAGAGTTGATGTGAGTAATTTCAGCTCAGGTTTATACACCATAGTTGTTCAAGGTGAAAAAGGATCTACAAGCACAACGTTTGTGAAGTCATAAACGAAGAGAATATATTCATAAAAAAATCCCGAAACATTGTTTCGGGATTTTTTGTTTTGTACTTGTTGAGCTTAGCTCCATTCTTCTTTTCCGTGTTTGATTTTTTCCCAAAGGGTATCTTTGAGTTCTTGAAGATTTAGTCCTGCCACAGCAGAAATAAATAGCGGTTTCATGCTTTTTAAATCTTTCTTCATTAAGCCCATCAACTCATCATCCATCATATCGCATTTGGTGATTGCGATAACACGTTCCTTTTGAAGCAATTCAGGGTTGAATGCTTTCAATTCATTAAGGAGGATTTTGTATTCAGCTTTGATGTCTTTGCTATCTGCTGGAATCAAAAACAATAACAATGCGTTTCTTTCGATGTGTTTTAGGAATCTATGGCCTAAACCTTTGCCTTCGTGTGCACCTTCAATGATACCTGGAATATCGGCCATAACAAATGACCGGTAGTCGCGGTATTCAACCATTCCAAGGTTTGGAACTAAGGTTGTAAAAGGATAGTTGGCAATTTTGGGTTTGGCCGCTGACATTACAGAAAGAAGAGTAGATTTACCTGCGTTAGGAAAACCAACCAAACCAACGTCTGCCAAAACTTTTAATTCAAGAATTTTCCATCCTTCAATGCTGTCTTCCCCAGGCTGGGCGTATGTAGGAGCTTGTTTGGTGGCAGTTTTAAAGTGGGTGTTACCCAAGCCACCGCGTCCGCCTTTTAAAAGGATCTTTTCTTCACCATCTTTGGTGATTTCAAATAATACTTTGCCGGTTACTTCATCTTTTGCAATTGTTCCAAGTGGAACTTCAATTACCTCATTTTTGCCAGATGCTCCAGTACATAAGGCAGATCCACCTGGATCACCATCTTCTGCATGAACGTGTTTGCGGTATTTCAAATGCAGCAAAGTCCATAATTGGGCATTTCCTCTAAGTTTTATGTCACCACCTTTTCCGCCATCACCACCATCAGGACCACCTTGAGGAAGTCCTTTTGCACGGTGAAAATGCGCACTCCCTTTACCACCTTTTCCACTTCTGAAAAAGATTTTTACGTAATCTATAAAATTTGAGTCTAGCATGGTGTTACGTAATTAAGGGGTAAGGCGTTAGTGACTTTGTTCAACAATGATTGATTTGAGTCTATTAAATATTTCATCAATACTTCCAACGCCGTCGATGCCGTGGTATTTGTTTTGATTGGCATAATATTCAGCTGCAACAGCTGTTTGTTCGTTGTATACATTGATTCTGTTTCTAATTATATTTTCGTCTGTATCGTCGGCTCTTCCACTATCTAAACCTCTCAATAGCAGTCTTTTTGTTAATTCTTCTTCATCAACTTTTAACGCAAGCATCATATTAATTGAAGTGCCTTTAGATTCTAAAAATTTGTCGAGAGCTTCAGCTTGTGTTGTTGTTCTAGGGAAACCGTCGAAAATATAACCTTTAGCTTCGGGGTATTTTTCTGCTTCAGCTTCAAGCATATTGATGGTAACTTCATCTGGAACTAGGTTGCCTTTATCAATATAAGATTTAGCTAATTTGCCTAGATCAGTCTCGTTTTTTATGTTAAATCTAAAAATATCACCCGTAGATAAATGTACCAAGTTAAAAGTGTCTACAAGTTTTTGAGATTGAGTTCCTTTTCCAGCTCCTGGAGGTCCGAATAAAACTATATTTAACATTTTTTTATAGATAATTGTTAAGTCTTCTAACGTGCAAAGGTACTGCCTTAAACTGAATAATGTATATTTAAAGACATATTTACTTAATTTCGCAGCGGAAAAAAACATTTACCTTTTGAAAAAAATCCTTATCGTGGTGGGTACAAGACCCAATTTTATTAAAGTGACACGCTTTAAAAAAGTAATCGCTAATCATCCTGAGTTGGAAGTTAAATTTGTTCATACGGGTCAGCATTTTGACGAGAAAATGAGTCAAGTGTTTTTTGATCAATTTGATTTACGACCTGATTTTATGCTCAATATTGGGCAAGGATCTCCAAACAGTCAGATGGCCAATGTTATGTTGGGTATCGAGAAGGTTTGCTTAGATTATATGCCTGACTTGTTAATTGTTGTAGGCGATGTGAATAGTACGTTTGCGGCCGCTTTAACAGGAAATAAAATGGGAATTAAAGTTGCACATTTGGAAAGTGGCTTAAGAAGTTTCGACCGCGAGATGCCAGAGGAAATTAACCGTTTGTTGACCGACGAAATTTCTGATTATTATTTTGTTACGGAACAAAGTGGTTTAGACCACTTGAAAGCCGAAGGCAAAGACAATGGAAATGTGTTTTTTGTCGGAAATACCATGATAGACAGTTTGGTTGAATTTGATGCAGAGGTAAATAAAAGCCAAATCATGCAAACAATGGGATTGGAAAAAGGTCAATTTGTTTTGATGACCATGCATAGACCATCTAATGTAGATACAAAAGCGGGATTAGAAGTGTTGATTGAAATGATTAAAAATATCTGCAAAAACAAAAAATTGGTTTTCCCGATTCATCCAAGGACTGTAAATAGATTAAAACAATTTGATTTATGGGAATCTATTGCAAATTTAGATGGTTTGATTTTTTCAGAGCCAATGGATTATTTTGCTTTTCAAAATCTAACAGCCAACTGTAAGTTTGTTGTTACAGATAGTGGAGGAATACAAGAAGAAACTACTTACCGACAAGTGCCGTGTTTGACTTTGCGAAATAACACGGAAAGGCCTAGCACGGTTGAAATAGGTAGCAATGTTTTAGTGGAATATAGCATGGAAGCTTTGCAGAAAAGAATGGATGAAATTACTTCTGGGACATATAAGAAAGGCTCAATTCCGCCACTTTGGGACGGGAAAAGTACTGACAGAATTGCAGAAGTAATAAAAGGAATCTTGGCTTAGTCCGGTTTCTGTTTATAGCTTTTATGCATGATTTGCAAGAGCAAAAGAGCAAGGCATAATTGTATTTGCGCAAATCCAATTTGGTACCATTCGTAGTCAATGTTTATTCCCATGGATTTAAGTGAGAAGTATTTGGAAGTGTTGTGGTAAGAGACAAAAAGGATGTAATAAGAGGACAGTCCTAAATAGATCCAAGAAAAAATATATTTTCGGTAGTATAGCACACCTAGCAATGGGATTAAAAAGTACTGCTCGCTAATGGCTAATGAACTTGCAACGATGCAAATCAAATAAATGAAATATGGATTTTGAATCTGCCTTTTTGCTGTGTAATATCCAAGTATTGGGAATAATGCTATCCAAATTAGTTTATAGCCTTGTAGAAAACCGAAAGGAATGATTAAACTGGTTTTATAAACAAAAGATGGAACGACGATGTCCAGTAGATGTTTTAATAGAGTTTGATTGTGGTTAAACTGATATGAGAGAACGTTTTTTTTAATGGGCTCTAAGGCCGATATAAAAGGGAGAAAAGAAATAGCGAAAATCAGACTTGGTATAACCAAGAGTTTTAAACGGTTAATTAATGAGATCTTTCTGTCAAAGATTAAGAATAGCGGGTAAAAGACCATTATGTGTTTGACGCAAAAGGAAAGGCCAAGCAGAATAATTGCGGTATTTATTTTTTGATTTTTTATGGCTTGTGCTGCATAGAATGCAAGGCAAATGG
>JBILHX010000087.1:0-12837 GCA_044350285.1 Chitinophagaceae bacterium
TCAATTTGCGCCACATGCTAAGTATTTTTCCAAAAGAGGGATGGTTTGTATTCTTGTTGATTATAGGGTGAGGGATAGACAAAAAACCACTCCATTTGAGTCTTTAAAAGATGCAAAAACATCTATACGTTTTATAAGAGAACACTCAGATAAATTTCACATTGATACTTCCAAGATTGTTGCGGCAGGTGGTTCAGCAGGAGGACATCTTGCTGCAGCTACAGCATTGATTGATGATTACAACGAGAAGTCTGATAACCTTTCGGTAAGCGCTATTCCAAATGCATTGGTTCTTTTCAATCCCGTAATAGACAATGGTCCTGGGGGCTATGGATTTGAAAGAATTGGGGAAGCCTACAAAAATTTTTCGCCCCTGCACAATATAAAAGCGGGCATGCCTCCTACCATACTATTTTTGGGAACCAATGATGACCTGATTCCGGTTGAAACGGCTAAATATTTTCAAAAGGCAATGGAAAAAGTTAAAAGCAAATCGGTACTTCACTTATATGAAGGCCAGCGTCATGGATTTTTCAACTATAAAAATTTTGAGTACTATAAAAAAACAGTAACTGAAACCGATGTATTTCTTCAATCAATAGGATACTTGCAGAAGGATCCTATTATAGAAATAAAATAGTAGCCTCACTTTTATCACCATAATCAAATCAATTGAAAGTAATCAACCCATTTTTTGTGGCCGGTACTGTCAAGGTTATTTTATTGCCAATGCGCGTAATAATTAATGCTGTTTTTCCTGATGCTGTTGTTAAAGAGGCTTTTGTTGATTTTGTTGATGGCAATGATATCGTTGTTTGCTGATTGCAATTGATTGTCATAGCTCCATCCTTGATTTCGAAATGTGCTGAACTGTTTTTCGCCTGCGCAGACAATCCATAATCACCAAATGAAACCTCATTTCCATCGCCTAGGTATAAGTATTGCAGCTTATTTTTTTGGACTGAAACCACCCCAAAATTCCCCTTAAATTTCCATTGATTTTTTGCATGCATGGGTGTGCTTTCCGTGCATTGAAAGATGTATTGATTTGCATTGTCTTTATTCTTCACGAGCAATGCTGTAAATCTTCCCGGGTCTGATTTGTCGATTACTTGTATGCTGTCAACGCTATGTCCATTTTCTCCTTTGAATGGCTCATACATTGCCACAAATGGTTTTGTCCACGCCTCACCTTCTTGCCTTGCAATAAGGGTAGGGGTTTCAAGATTTCTATAGGGGATGTCTGCCGTTTTTGTTTGCGGTGCCTTGCCTGCATAGAACACCCTATTGCCCTCACCTGCAAACAATACCTGCATGAAGGTTTTGTTGTTTTCTTCTTCACTTACACGGAACAAGGCAACCACATTTTCCGTGGTTTTTTCTATTGATTGCATTGATTTTATAGCACTGAATCCTGGCGGATCAAGAGGTATTTTACTGATTGGAAATTCAGTAGGATTCATTGAAAACTCATTTCTTTTTCCATCTAAAAATTTCAATCCGCTGCCAACATTGTGATACAAATACTCATTGCTTGTTGGATGGGCCGATCGATAAATATCAACATAGTATCCTGATGTTTCTGATGTGCGGATGATGGCCATGGTGCGTTGCTGTTTTGCATTCGTTACGATATCAACATACCTCGTATCCGTAAAAGAACATTGTGGTGAGACGGCTTGTTTTCCTGCCCTTGGTTCCATGGCAGCCAAAGAAATTTCACCGATTTTTTTTGTTCCGCCACCTCCTTTGAAATAAGGGGTTGATGCAGAAATTCCTCCAGCTACAACTGTATTGTGCGCTGCCCATTGGGCATAGTATTTTACATGCATGGGTGCCTCATAAGTGATGCCCTTGCCGGGGTCTGGTCCCATCACAGTTCCTGCTCCATACAATTCCATCGACATGCCATTGGCATGGTTGTGGTTGTATGTAGCTCCTTGAACGGCATACATGAGTCCCGTCTCTTTTTCCATGCCATTTCGCTGCTCAAAACACTTGGCAAAATCCAATTCACCGCTTCTCGGCCAAGTGTATGTTAGGTTGTTTTTTGATTGAATTTCTGGTAGGTAGGTAAGCAATCCAAGGTAATCTGATGAGGATCTTTTGTATCCATTCTGATTGATGAGCACATTGATGGCTGATGTCAATTCATCGCTTAAATCACTCCCGTATTTTTTTGCCATCGCCAATCCTATTTCCAAGCATTCTGCACTCTGCGTTGCTGGTCCCGTATCTCCGATGGATGGTGCCCTTAGGTTGGGAAAGGAATATTTTAACATCACATGAGTTGATCCAAAAAGTGCCGGATATTTATTGAACAGGTCATACCCGTTTTTCTCCAATGCCATGGCTGATATGAGGATACTGCTTACCGGGAAGTTATGATATCCTCCCGGCTCTTTCCAGTGGCCATCCGGCGTTAGCCATTCCTTGATCAGTGTCGGCATGCTGAGGTGCCCACAAGCTCCGTTAATCGTGTCCTTATTCAAATAAAAATCAACATAATATTCCCGCATCTTCTTGTCTTCCAACGACAATGCTGCAAATACCATCATGGGTTTTTGTGCTGCAAACCAATTGTTGTTCCAAAATCCACGGAAGGTCATGGTATTCGCTATCTTGTTAAAAACAGGTTCGTACCACTTTGTATCGTATTTTTTTTCACGCAAGTAATCATACAAAAAATCATAGATAAGTGGGAGTGGTTCATAACTTCCGTCACCCAATGTTTGTATGGACAAAAAGCCTGTTCTGCAAGGGCCTTCAATTGGTTGTTGATAGTAGGCTCCTCTTGCCCATTGGCTCAATATATCTGCTGAAAATTTTGCGTATTCCACCTTGCCTGTTAGCCAATAGATAATCGCAGCATCCAAAGCAAGTTGGTTGATTTCTCCATTGATGTTGTCTACCAATGTTTGTGGATCCACCCATTCCCTTTTTTCACTGCCCATTTTTTTCAACAGCATCAACATCGAGGTATCATAAGGCACCAATTCTTCAATGCTTGGCATTTCATACGAATGTCCGTCTTCACTCACTGGCGGCCTTTTGTGGGGTGCAACCCTTACCGTAGGATAGGGGGCATCTCCTCCATACCTTAAGAGCTTTGTTCCTTCAGCATCTGAATAAAAGCTGGTGTATCTCTTGCCTGGTATGCGGTTCATCAAATACCTGCTCAACATCCATTCAGGATCTTGCTGATGTTTCTCAACATAGGGGGCAACCTTTCGCTGCATGTTTTCGAAAATATTCTTGGCCCAATCGTGGTTTTTTATTTTTTCCAGGATGATGGATTTATCAGCCGGAGAAACAAATATATGCGGGTGAGAATCCTGTGCTTTTATCTCCAAAAAAACCTGTTGAAAAATGATCAGGATAAAAATGAAAGCTAATTTTATGTTGTGGTTTCCAGTGATATTTTCAGGCTTTTTCATGCTTTCTTTTTGTGATGTTTAGAGGATGATATCCTCTTTATTTGGATGACTTTAATTTGACGGTTTTTTCAAACTTTTCTTTCATGATATACGGCAACATAAATACTTCCCCTTTTTTATTTGAAAAATACAACTGCGAAGCAGAAAATTCATCGGCATTTCCATCAGCCCAAAATGAATAAAAATCATCATGTGCATTTACAGGCCTTCTTGCATAGGAATGATTTCTTTCGCTGTTTGATGTCAACATTTTTGTTCTTGCCCATGTTTCTCCTTCATCTGTACTCTCGTGCATCGCCATCTCACCTCCTGTTCCGAGTGGTTGCGGACCGGGTTCTGTTGGACCAATTATCCGCCAGATATTTCCTTCAACATACAACGACCCCATGTCGTAGTTATGTGTTGATGTTGAAACCGTACCGTAATTCCATTGGCCATTTTTCCAATGAACAACCATCCACAAACGTGGATCTCCTTGTGCGCCCGGTTGATGGTGTTTGCTGATGACAGCAAGTATAATTGGATTTCCCTGCTTGTCAAAATTGATGTCATTTAAATAAACAAGCTTTTTTTCATCTTCATAATTTCTTACCAAGGCCAGGTTGTTTTTCTCTGATAATGGCGTTTCAACTTTTTCTCGGTTGATATTTTTCCAAGTTTCACCCATATCCTCAGTTTGCAAAAAATACAGGTTTGTTCGCTTGTCTACATTTCCTTCCGGATGATAATTGAAGGCCATTATTGTTTTTCCATTCAACGTGTTTGAAATTTGATAATGACCGCCAAACCCTGACAGCTTCTGTGTTTCATCCCACTTCAACCCATCCTTGCTTTTTGTCCAGTACAATTCCCTGCCTTTTGTATATTTCGTAAAGAGATAAAAAAAGCCTTTGTCTTTAATGAACCAAGGTTGTGGATAGGTCATTTCTCCACCTGAAATTTCAGTCATTTTTTCGATGCTGTAAGGCTTGCTGCTTTTAAAAATCACACCGGGTCGACTCGTATTTCTTCCGCTGATAAAAACCCAAATAAATCCCTGCTGATCAATTGACAAAGATGGATTATCGTGCGGATCATTCACATCCTTTTTATCATAAACAATAACTGGCTGAGGAACACCTTGTTTTTTGTGGTCATAATATGACAACATGATCAACAAATGTTTTTCATCCTTCCCTGTGGTTCCTCCATATACAAAAAATGTTTTATCACACTCCTTGCTGTAAATGGCCATGGGGATGTGACTGGAGGTATAAGTCCCCAAGCCTCCAGAATATTTGTCACCAAATGCCGAAAACTGCCCGAGCGTAAACCAAATGCCTTTGTATCCTTCTGCTCGTTGGTTTTGTGCAGACAATCCAAAAGCATTAAAGAAAAGCAAAAAAAGGACGGGTATAATTTTCGGCATTGGTGAAGGTTTATTTTAGGCTGAATTCATTGATTATTTATTCCATTCATCCAACGTCTTGATTTTTTTATTGCCAACCTTTTTGGCGCTTGTCGGAATGAGCTTTACATTGAAAGCTGTTTTTGTAGAGGCGGGAAGTGATACTTCAAAGCCGACCAACGTTGTTCCCGGGTTGGGAGCATCGTAGCTGTTTGGTGGGTCGGTTGACCAAGTTTTCATGACTAGGTTTTGAGGTCCATCCACTTCAAGCATCAACGTTTTTCCGTCTTTCGTGAGTTCCGCTTTGTTGTTTCCAACAATTTTCACAGATGCGGGTGTTAGCATTGTCCACCTGATGGTTGTCTCCTTTTCCAAGGTTTCAATTTCATCCCTCACCAATACATGGCTTTTGTCAACAACGGCAATGCCTCTTATTGATGATTTAATTTGGTCTTTATAAACGGCAGAAAGATCTTCCACTGCATTCATGAACTTGCTTTTGTTGCCCGAACTGATGATTGGCGCACTGCCTGTTACCAGCTGATGCTGTCCGTTCACTGCCAAGGTATTGTGAACCAAGTTGGTGAGCCTGAAGACTGTCCATCTTTCCGCATCTTGTGTTCTTCCAAACAGTTTAATTCCTTTGGATTCCAACGACTCATAATCTTGCATGCCAAAGTCCATCGCCCAACGAACGCCATCTGCTTCCATGATAAAAGAGCCTACGTCCATGTGCGCATGATTTATCGATACAGATCCTCCTTTTGTGGCCACATAAATGGCATTTGGGTCAGTCCACGATGTGCGCATCATTGCAATCGGGTTTTTCCCACTGCCTACCCACATGGTTGATTTTGGTGCAGTGATTTTGTCCGCTGAAAAACCGGTTCCCCAGAGCATGACGGCCGGCAGCAACCTGTCACCTGACATTGATTTAGATTGAATTAGGTTTAGGTATTTTTTTTCTTGCCAGAGGAGTGATGGGTCATTTGCCTTGTTCGCAAGCCAAAACATCGCTGGGTGAAATCCGCCGTTTGATCCTGCATCAGAATAGTTGAAGGGTTTCCCTGAAGGACCTGTCATGTTTTCCATAAAACCAGCCGTCTTTAAAAAACCTGGCATGTCATTCAAACCAAAATCTGTTCCGAATAATTTCTCAATGGCGCTGTTGAACATCACGTTGAAACTGGTTCCGTATCCCCAATAGCCGTAACCTTCTGGGTAAATGCCATCAGGACCGTAATCATTCATGGGTAAAACAATTGATTCAATTGCACGGTTGATAATTTGTCTTGCCAAGATGGGTTGGTCCTCGTAAATAGCCATCGCGCCATAGGTCATGCCTGCGTTACAAACCTGGTTCCAGTTGTGTTCCGCTTTAAGCCAGCTGTTGTTTTTTGGATTGAGGGAAGGTTCTAGCCCCTTTTTCAAAATAGCTTCCCTAATTACAGCCTTTGATGTTGGAGATAATTCGTTGTACATCCAGTCATATCCAATAGAAACGGCCATTGTCATTTCTGCAACGTCCAAAAAATGAGATGGGTTCCAGTCGCTGAATGCACTGATGGCAAGCATTTCCTTTTCCGCCCTTAAAAAATATTTTCGATCTGATGTAGTTCTGTAGGCATAAGAAAGGAAAAACAACCTGCGCAATGCCTCCCTCGATTTATCCAACAACCTTCTTCCTATCTGAATTCGTTGGATGGGAGCAGCTGAAAGCAATTCGTCACTTGCTGCGATGATGTTGTTGTGTACGCCCATCCATGTGGCATCCTCTAAAATCTTGCTTTTAATGGCAGATTCCTCACCACCCAACATTAAAATTCTTGGATGGAGGGAAATGGTTTTTGTAGAATCAATTTTAGTTGACTGCGAAAATCCCCCTTGGCTCGTCAACATCAGTGTTGTTGAAACCAGTATTTGGAAAAAAATCTTCATGTTTTACTTTTTATTGTGTAGCCATGAAGGTAGATAATTAGGAATCCTTTTAACACATTTGATAAAATCGTAATACGAAATCATTTTCGCAATTTTTTTTTTATTACTACTTTAAATCAAATTACATTTAGCAAAATTTTCTAAAACGATTGAATATGCGAATGCCCAAATGTCTTCGGACTAGGACAAGCATTAATGCAGCAAAATTTATTTTGCTTTTAATGCTTCCGATTTTTGCCTTGGCACAACAAAAAGCCATTACAGGTACAGTGAAAGATGAAACAGGAGCCTTGTTGCCCGGTATTTCAGTTTCCATTAAGAACAGCTCAGGAGGAACAACAACCGATGCTGCAGGTAAGTTTAAACTCAATGCAGCTGTAGGATCTGAAGTAATCGTTTCCTCTGCTACGCATGAATCTTTTTCTTTTAAAGTAGATGGGAAGTCTGATTATGTTATCGCATTAAAACTTAAAGCAGGTGCATTAGAAGATGTGGTTGTTGTAGGTTATGGCCGCCAAAAAAAGGTGAACCTAGTAGGTGCAGTTTCTTCCGTTAAAGTAGACGAAAAGATTGTGAGTCGTGCATTGCCTAACGTTTCCTCCGCTTTGTCAGGACTTGTACCTGGTTTGCAGGCCGTTCAGTCGTCTGGTATGGCCGGTAACAACGAAGCAAGCTTGATAATCAGGGGTTTAGGAACTGTCAACAATGCAAGTCCACTTATCGTAGTGGATGGTATGCCAGATGTTGACATCAACAGGATCAACTTAAACGATGTAGAAACTATTTCTGTGTTAAAAGATGCTACATCTGCCTCCGTATATGGATCAAGGGCTGCAAATGGTGTAATCTTGATTACGACCAGAAGCGGTAAGGGTGCTACAAAGACTTCCTTGAATTTCAACAGCAACAGTTCTGTGATTGCTGCTACAAGGGGATTGGATTTCATGGATGATTACTCAAGGGCTTTGACTGTTCAGCAAAGAAGGACAGCAGTATCTACTTTACAGAGTAACCAATTGTTTAAGTTGGGTACAGTAGATGAGTGGATGGCAAAGAGCATGGTTGATCCTATTAAGTTCCCCAATACAGATGTTTGGGATATCATCTTGAGACCAGGTTCTTTTCAAAACTATAACCTGTCTGCTACAGGCGGAAACGAAGCTTCAAATTTCTTTGTATCAGCAGGTGTAAAAGATGAAAAAGGGCTTCAAATCAACAATGATTACAAGCAGTACAATGCGAGGTTCAACTTCGATTCAAAAATAAAAAATAACATGAACGTAGGTTTCCGTTTCAACGGGAACTGGTCCATTTATCAGTATGGCCTGTCTGAAGGTTTTAATGACCCAGACGCTTCTAATACTGCAGGTAACGATATGCAATATGCCATCTCAGGTATTTTGCCATACGATCCAACAACCGGATATTATGGTGGTGTAATGGCTTATGGAGAAGATCCACAAGCATATAATCCATATACATTGTATATTAATAATCCTTCTAGAAACAATAGACAAGAGATTAATACCCAGATGAATTATGATTGGACACCAATCAAAGGATTGACTGCCAGGGTAGACTATGCCTTGAACTATTATAATCAATTTGGCTATAGCGCCGCAATGCCAAACCAGGCATACAACTTCCAGACTGAGTCATTTGGTAGCAGAACTTATGTAGGAAACAATGCAGGTATTTCAAACAGTACTTCCACAGGGTATAAATCATTGTTAAATGGTCGTTTGAACTATGTGAAGAAGTTTGGTAAGAATCACGATCTCGCTGTAGTTGCTGTATACAATGAAGAATATTGGTACGGACGTTCTCAAGGAAGTTCTAGGAATGATAGGTTGCATCCAAATTTAACAGAAATAAATGCAGCCCTCACAGACATCCAATCAACCAGTGGTTCTTCTAGCACAGAAGGTCTTCGTTCTTATATTGGTCGTTTAAATTATACAGCTTACAACAAATATTTGTTTGAGGCAAACTTCCGTGTCGATGGTTCTTCCAAGTTCCTTCCAGGAAGCCGTTTTGGTTTCTTCCCATCTGCAGCAGTGGGTTGGAAATTCACCGAGGAAGAATTTATTCAGCGTTTGACTGATAAGTTTTTAACCAGTGGTAAATTCCGTGCATCTTATGGAAGTCTTGGAAACAACAGTGGTGTAGGCAGGTTCGAACAGTTGGAAACCTTGAGCAACATCAATTATGTTACAGGATCAAGTGTTCAACGTGGTTTTGCAAACAGCAAAATGATCAACAGGTTCTTGTCATGGGAAACTACTACGGTGTTAAACATTGGCTTGGATCTTGCTTTCATGAAGAACCGTCTTACTGCCGCCATCGATTATTACGATCGTTTGACTACCGGCATGAACAGGCCTTCAGATTTCTCTATTTTCCTCAGTGGTGCATACAGTCCAGCACCAAGATTAAATATTGGAAATCTTAGAAACCGTGGAATTGAAGCAGACATCTCTTGGAAAGACAAAATTGGTAAACTCCAATATGGTGTAACTGCTAATGCTTCTTACAACAATACCAATCTTGAAAAATGGAATCAATTGTTGACAAGAGGAAACGTTTTCCTTAACATGCCTTACCAGTTCTTGTATACTTATGAGGACAAGGGGATTGCACAAACTTGGGCAGATGTTTACAACAACACACCACAAGGGATTGCACCTGGTGATCTTATCTTGAAGGATTTGAATGGTGATGGTAGAATTACTGGAGATGACCAGAAAGCCATGACAAACACTCAAAGAGAAAGACCTACCACAACCTTTGCATTGACAGGGTTTGTTGCTTACAAGGGCTTTGACTTTACCATATTCCTGCAAGGTGCTGCTGGACGTAAAGACTACTGGCAGACCATTTACAACAATACAAACTTCAACAACGCAAGATATGCCGCTTCATGGGAACATTGGACCAACCCTTGGTCTATAGAAAACCGTGAAGGACTTTGGCCAAGATTGGGTGGAAGTGGAAACAACAGGCAGTCAACAACGTTTTGGCTTGATGACATGAGCTACCTAAGGGTGAAGAATGTACAGCTTGGTTACACTGTTCCAACTAGTGTGTTGAAAAAATTGGGTGTTACGAACTTGCGTATTGTTGGCTCTTCTGAGAACATCGGAACGCTTACAGCCTTCCGTGGATTGGATCCTGAAAAGCAAGGTGACGATAACAACGTGTATCCAATCAACAAATCTTATTCTATCGCTATTAATCTTAGCTTCTAAACTTAGTGAACATGAAAAGTATAACAACTACAATAAAAATAACAACAGTATTCCTGCTAACAGGAATGCTTATTCTTCAAACTTCTTGTAAAAAAGAGTTGTTGAATCAAGTGCCAACAGGTGAGCTAGCGGCAGAAAATTTTTGGAAAACGGATGCTGATGCAACGATTGCTTTGATGTCTGCCTACGCTTCTGCAAGGGCAGTATTTGATAGGGATTACTACTTTGATGGCCATAGTGAATTTACAAGGGTTCGTGGAACAAGCGGAACCAGTGGAAGTATTCTTCGCGGCGATGCATACCAAGGAGCAAACTACGATCCTTCAGGTTATGGGGCATCATTCGATAAATACTTTAGGTACCTATATGGTACTGTGGCGCGTTCCAATTATGTTATCGAAAACATCACCCTAAGGATGCTTCCTACTGCAACAGGTGCTAGGTTGGCTACGTTGGAATCTATCATCGCAGAAGCAAAATTGCTTCGTGGCATGACATATTTCAGGTTGATATCCATGTGGGGTGATGTTCCTTATATTGGGAAAATCAATTATGATAACTCAGAAGTAGCTGACCTAAAGCGTTTACCTATACAGCAAGTAAAGGACTCTATCATGGCTGATTTTGATTATGCTGTCGCCAAGTTGCCTGCAAAAGGATCTGCTTTAGGACGCGCTGGCAAACCTGCAGCATTGGCATTCCGCGGTAAGTTGAACCTATTCTGGGCAAGTTGGAAAAAGAACGGCTGGCCTGAACTTGAAGGTTTTGCATCAAATCCAGCTGAAGCCACAACAGCATTTGCTGCAGCAGCTGCAGATTTCAAATCTGTTATCAATGATTACGGTCTTACTTTATATAAAAATGGCGATCCAGGACAAATAGATGGCTTGGGTAAAGCAGATATCCTTCCAAACTATTTCGAATTGTTCACCCCTAAAGCCAATGGAGCTTCAGAAATGATCATGGTGTTCACCCATTCAGGCACACCAACCAATCCTTCTCAGGGCGAAGAATTGATGCGTGATTTCTCAGGTAGAACAATTGAAGGTTCTCAGTGTTGGGCTGCACCAAGATACGAGATTGCAGACAGGTATCAGTTAACCACCACTGGTGATTTTGCTCCAAAAATGGTACAGTTGAATCCAACCACCAACCCTGCAGCAAGAACAACCTTAAACTCAGCAGTAAATCCAAACTCTTATGCAAACAGGGATTATCGCATGAAATCAACCATCATGTGGGATTTCGAATTGGCCATTGGGTTAACAGCCTTGAAGTCTACCGGATATTCTCCATTCATTTATCAAACATGGGCAGCAAACGTAACTATCGGAGGTGTTAAATACATAAGTTACAATACTGATGGTTCTAACTCAGGATATGTATTCAGAAAGTTTGTAAGAAACTATGAGGGATTGGGAAGAAGTGAAGGTGATTATGCTTATCCGGTTATGCGTTTAGCTGATGTTTACCTCATGTATGCAGAAGCATCAAATGAAGTTAGCGGTCCAATAGCCGATGCTATTGCAGGTGTAAACCTCGTTCGCAAAAGAGGAAATCTTCCTGCATTGGCTCCAGCAAAAACAGCTTCAAAACAAACATTTTTTGATGCAATAGAGCAAGAAAGAATTATCGAATTGGTTGCAGAAGGCCATAGGGGCTTTGATCTTCGCCGTTGGAGAACCATTGAAAAAGTTTGGGGTGCACCTGGTGGACCAGGCGTTTGGAGACAAGATACCTGGGGAGCAAATCAACAAAGATATTATTTGAATACAGTTGACCTTACCTACAAGCAAAACTATATTTTCAGAATCCCTCCAAGTGAGCGTGACAGGAATCCAAACCTTACACAAAATATTCCTTGGAGATAATAATCAGAAAAAATAATTTCAAATTTTAATCAAAAGCGATGGCAAAATATTTAAAAATAACCCTTTCTCTCCTGATGATCACAGCATTGATCACCGCATGTAAAAAGGATTCTCCTGTAGATGAAGACGGACTGTTGATTACCTTTAGACAAGAGTGTTTTGTGAGTAATTTTGAACTACTGGGCTCTGATTTCATCTCAGTAAGATCTAAAACTGCAGTTATCGATACTGTCGCTCAAACGATAGACGTTGAGGTTCTGTTTGGTACAGACCTTAAAAATGTTTACCCTCAATTTTCTTTGGCTACAGACTGTAAACTGGATCCAAAAGTTGTTGGTAAAACAGACCTTTCAGATTTGGCTAATCCCAAGACATATACCGTTGTATCTGGGAACAGAAAAATCAGGAAACCTTATAAACTCAACATCAAGTTTCAATAACCTCAGTTTATCTTAAATCAATTACAATGCGTAACATAAATATTAAATTATCTTTTTTAATCCTCGTAGTGTTCGCCTCTCTGGCAGCATGTAAAAAGGAAGAATATAAGATACCAGATCCAGTTTCAACACTCACCAATGATTGCATCAAAAGAACCATTGGTCCAAACATTGTTGGATTGCCCATCGAATTTGCCTACGCCATGGCAATTCCTAAATCACAGGGTAAAATAGTTTCAGCTCAGGTTGAAGCTAGCATTGCCGGTGCTGCAACTACTTTTCTCGAACACAGGTCGTTCTATACCAATTCAGGTGGTGTTGATGTACCTGTCACCATTGGAACTCCTTCCGTAAATAAAGGAGCTACCACAACAGTAACTTATAGCATTGATACAAATGCCGCAACCCTGCGTTACTACTATGTAATTCCAGAAGAAGCTAGGGGGAAATCAGTTTCATTCACCTTCTCTGCTACCAGCAGCGATGGCAAAACAGTTAATTACAAGCTCGGACCTT
>JBILHX010000184.1:0-4144 GCA_044350285.1 Chitinophagaceae bacterium
ATTTAGAGTTCATGTTTCTAATTAAATACGCTATGGGCATCATTACTGATTCAGGTGGCGTTACTGAAGAAGCAACAGTGCTGAACATCCCATGCATAACATTAAGGAATTCCACAGAAAGACCAGAAACTGTGTTGGAAGGAACCAACGAACTTGCAGGTGATGATTTAAACAAGTTGCAATCCCTTATCATCAAAATAATAAAGGGGGAATGGAAAAACGGCAGCATTCCTGACTTATGGGATGGTCATACCTCAGAGAGGATTGTTGAAATCCTGGCGAAAAAATACATAAAGGAAATTGAACATGTTGCTGCTTAACAAATAGTCCAAAAAAAATACCATGAACAAGGAATATAAACATTTCCTGCAGATTTTCTTGATAACATTGGATTGCTTTTTACTTAATATTTCTTGCTTCATAAGCTTTATGGTTATTCACAACAATATCCAATCGCTTGAGAACGACTTGTATCTTTTACAATGCATCAAAATAAACATTGTTTGGATATTGCTTTTTTCATTGTTGGGAACTTATAGCGAAAACATCATTAAAAATTTTGAATCATTTACAAAAAGAACTGTTCAAAGTTATATAATTTGGATATTGACCATCCTTATTTACATACTCGCATATCAATCCACCACATCCAACAAAATATTCACAATTTATGTCATGTTGATTTTCATCGGTGGATTGATCATCAATCGTTTCCTTTATTTTGGCATCACCAACTACCTTAAAATAAATCATGACACAGCCAACAATGTAATCATTCTTGGATACAATGAAACTGCAAAAAAACTAGCCAATTATTTTGAAGAGGAAGGCATCAACATAAATTTAATAGGGTTTACAGAAGATGAAAAAAACATGACTGAATTAACAAACTACCCTATTCTTTCTTCAATAAACGATACCATTAAAACTGCAAAAGAGAATGATGTTCAAGAAATATTTTCCACAATTACACCAGAACAAAATAATTATGTGTACACCTTAATGAAAGAAGCAGAAAACCAATGCCTCAGGTTTAAGGTAGTTCCAAACTTGTCCACTTATTTCAGAAAACCTGTTGTTATCGACTATATAAGGGACTTGCCCATTTTATCGTTAAGAGCAGATCCTCTTGAAGATATTGGGAATAAATTAAAGAAGCGAATAATCGACATTCTAATCAGCTCATTTGTAGCAATATTCATTTTATCTTGGCTGATTCCTCTACTAGGCTTACTTATAAAAATAGAATCAAAAGGTCCTGTTTTTTTTAAGCAATTAAGAACTGGTATCAACGACAAATCATTTTATTGCCTGAAGTTCAGAAGCATGAAAATAAATGACGATGCAGATTCAAAACAAGCCACAAAATATGATTCAAGAATCACAAAAATTGGCGCATTCATCAGAAAAACAAGCTTGGATGAGTTTCCTCAATTCATCAACGTACTAAGAGGTGAAATGAGTATCGTGGGCCCTAGACCTCACATGGTAAAACACACTTCAGAATATGCAAAAATAGTCGACCAATATATGATTAGACAATTGCTGAAACCAGGAATTACAGGCTGGGCTCAGGTACATAGCCTACGTGGTGAAATCACCAGTCCAGAACAAATCAAAATGAGGGTTGCTAGTGACCTTTGGTATCTTGAAAACTGGAACATATGGCTTGACATTAGAATTATTTTCCTAACAATCTACCATGTTTTCAATGGTGACAAAAATGCTTATTAATGGATAACTCAGCAGCTTTTAACAACAAAAGGTTTGGATGGCTTGACTATGACAAAGGGTTAAGCATCATTCTTGTTTCTTATAGACATTGTTATGAATCTCTTCTAAACAGTGGTGTTCCTCTCTATAAAATGCCATTTCTTGAATATATAAACATATTTCTCTTTGGTTTCCGAATGCCATTGTTTTTTATAGCCTCGGGAATTTTCATCAGTCAAAGTATTGAGAGAAAAGGATTCAACACATACATATCATCAAGATTGCAAACAATTTTATATCCCATGATGGTATGGGGAGTAATTCAACTTTCCTTGCAATTGATTTTTTCCAATTACTCCAACAGCAACCTAGGATTTACGGATTTTATTAATCTATTAATAGATCCAAGGGAAACAGGTCAGTTTTGGTATTTAAACACACTGTTTTTTGTTGGCGTTATATATTCCATTTTAAAAGTAAAATTCAAAGCCAACATTACTTTCCAAATAGTACTTGGACTTATTCTATACTTTTCATTGGCTGCAATTAGAAACACCGAGCTCTACTTTGGTGCTTTGATGGATATCTTTCAATATTATTTGTTTTTTGCAATTGGAGATTTAATTTCAAATTTCATGAAATCAGAAAAAAGTAAAAAACTGCTATCGTCATACAAGATCTTAATCCTTGTGATTCCTGTTTTTCTGTTTATTCAATATAACTTCACGGATTTAAACCTTACCCACCAAAGCAACTATTATGTTGAACATAAAATGCCTATTTTCTTCTTGGTTGTTGCGCTAGTTGGATGTTTTCTTTCCATAAATATTTCCTACATTCTAAAGGAACTCAACACCTTAAAATTTCTTCGTATCGTTGGCTTTCACTCAATTCACATATATTGTATGCAAATTATTGCCATGGCTTTTAGCAGGGCGATTTTCATTAAAATTTTTGGCATCAATTCAGTCATTCCATTGGTTTCCCTTACCCTCATTTCGGGAATTTTGATTCCGATAATAATGTACAAGTTATTTATGAAGTATCAAATGTGGTGGCTTTTTACCTATAAAAAACCAGGAATAAACATTCCCGATAACCTAAAAACAAAAACGATTTCATTAAATTAAAAAAGCCGGCTATCAACCGGCTTTCTTTAAAAAATAATAATTGAAACTACTCTAATTAAAATATTTTTAGAGTTTGATTGCCTTAACTGTTTTTACATTTCCGGCAACATTCACCTTCACAAAATATGTACCACGTGGAAAGTCATTACCAAATGTAAATTGTCCATAGGAATTGCCTTTTACTGAATATACCAACCGACCACATGAATTAAATACATCAACTTGAATAGGATAATCATTATGATGTTGGTAAATTCTCAATTTAAAATAATTGGTGGTAGGATTTGGGTAAAGGTTAACCTTAAACCTCACATTTGATTCAAGGGAAACTTGATAATCAGCCACAACATACGTTTTCAACACCATACATCCCTTGCTGTCTTTCACATTCACACTATACGTTCCTGCTAATACGCCTGCAAAAATGTTGGATGATTGATAAGCACCATTGTTCAAGCTGTATGTGTATGGTGATGTTCCACCACTTGCACTCGCTGTTAATGATGTTGTTCCACCATACGCTGAAATCACACCTGAGCTTACAGATGCCACAACAATGCTTGGCTGTGCTACGACAACCGATGCAGTGTCTTTCAAGCCCTTAGCGTCTGTTACAATGTAGTTGTACGATCCTGCTACAACATTAAAGCTTCCAATTCCTGTATAAGGTGATGTTCCGCCTGTTGCTGACACTGTCACCAACGTTGAACCTCCATTACATGAAATTGATCCAGCCGTTGCTGTTGCTACAACAGGTGCGACCACTGGGGTAATTACCTGTGCTGGTTGAGTAACTGTTATGCTCTTCAACACTATACATCCTTTGCTGTCCTTCACATTCACACTATAGGTTCCTGCTAATACGCCTGCAAAAATGTTGGATGATTGATAAGCACCATTGTTCAAGCTGTATGTGTATGGTGATGTTCCACCACTTGCACTCGCTGTTAATGATGTTGTTCCACCATACGCTGAAATCACACCTGAGCTTACAGATGCCACAACAATGCTTGGCTGTGCTACGACAACCGATGCAGTGTCTTTCAAGCCCTTAGCGTCTGTTACAATGTAGTTGTACGATCCTGCTACAACATTAAAGCTTCCAATTCCTGTATAAGGTGATGTTCCGCCTGTTGCTGACACTGTCACCAACGTTGAACCTCCATTACATGAAATTGATCCAGCCGTTGCTGTTGCTACAACAGGTGCGACCACTGGGGTAATTACCTGAGCTGGTTGTGTTACCACGATGCTCTTCAACACCATACATCCCTTGCTGTCTTTCACATTCACACTATAGG
>JBILHX010000016.1:0-41260 GCA_044350285.1 Chitinophagaceae bacterium
AATAGTCCAACAACATCTGTGCGCTTTTTCCCAAATGATATGCGCACAAAAAAATCAATGATGATGAAAATAAGCGATAAATGAAGTCCCGAAATGGCAATGATATGAACAACGCCCGTATTAACATAAGAGGCAAGCAATTCTTTGTCTAACTCTTCTCTGTATCCAATAATCATTGCTTCTGCCAGGCCTGCAATTTTTTTGTCTGGCAATGATGTTTCCAGTAAGGTTATGATCCATTTTCTTGTTTTTGCAATGCTTTCCCTAAAAATGTTTTTGTCATGATACATCAGGGCAAGTGCCCCTGTGTCTTTTACAGTGGGTTTTAAAAATATGCCTTTCAAGGCTGATTGTGTAGCAAAATCGTAAGCCCCTGGGTTGTTTTTTTTGGGGATAATTATGAGGGGAGAACTTGAAAGTACCCAATCACCCTCTTGCAAATAGGGTTTGCTGGTTGCTGTAACATAAACATAAGTTCCGGTAATCTTTTTGTAGCATCCATTTTTCACGTCAAAGCAGGTGGCGATGTATCTGAATCCTGTTTGGGTTTTTTTGGCATCTTCATCAATTCTCAAGAGATAAATCCCTTTGGGAATTGCTGTTTCCACAATAGCAGTATGTGATTTTGCTTGATATGAAATTCCGCCTAATACAATAATAATCATCAAAATCAGGGTGCCTAAAATCCATTTAAATTTCCATTTTGTTGTTGTAGGAGATAATTCTATTATGAAAATAAAAGTTAGGCAAATACACATGGTTATGAGCCATGCATAAAGTGAAATTGAGGTAAACTTGCCCAACAGCAACCCTAAAATGAATGATGATGAAATTCTTAAAAAGGGGTGTTTTTTGTGGTTGAAATTATCCGGTTTTTCCATCTGCTAAAGTACCGGATATGGGTGCCTATGCTGGTTTTTTGACTTGAGAAAATTCTTTCATCGGAATGTTTTTTCCTCAGGTATTCCGGTCTTTTCACAAAAAAAGGCTTGATTCTTTTTGAACCAAGCCCTTTGTATAAGAATAAACTGATGTTTGTTAGAAATCCAACCCCAACGAAAAATACCAAACTGGTTTTCCTTTAAAGAAATCACCCATTGGCCATCCTGCATCAACACGAAGGAAATAACCCAATAAAGTACTTCTTGCACCAAATCCATATCCCCCAACAAATGGTCCGATACCTCCGGTTTTGATTTTTACTTCAACAGGAGGAACTCCATAAGAGGCTGAAGGTCTTTCTATTTTACTGAATTTTCCATTCCATGCAGTTCCTAAATCCACAAATTGTACCAATTGCAAATTGCGCAGGAATGCATTGTTTACAGGTGTATTCAGCAGGGTTGTTAAAACAGGTAGCCTGAATTCACTGTTCAATACCACATTGTTGTTCCCGTTGGCTACATTTTGATTGTGTCCTCTTAAGTTGAGCGCCAATGTTTGGAAGGCATAGTTTTGGTCAGGTGCTGGTGTAACCGAATTGTTGAATTTAGGATTGAGCCATCCTTCAACACCTCCCAAATAATAAATCAGTTTCTGCGTTCCAAAGGAGAAGTCTGCGGCGGCCCTTCCCGCCCAAATAAAGTTTCTGAAAATAGGATAATAATACCGCGCATCTGCTCCGAGGTTAAACATGAATCTTCCCGAATTTGCAGCGTTCACCATTCTAGAATTGATGTCTGTAAATACCTTAAAGCGGAATCCGTTGTAAATATTTAATGCAGGATTAATCGTGTTGTCATGAACATATTCCAATTTTACAAGTGCATATTTCAAAAGACTGTCTGAGTATAATCGAGAAGGATCAAAATTTGCATCAGATTTGATAATAACCCTGTCGCTCCTGTATCCTACAATAGCCCGGAGACTTTTCACTTCATTGAAAGGGAAACTTATGTTGAACTGGTAAAGATTTGATGCCAATTTATTGGTTAACTGTGATTTAATGTCGTTCGGGTCATAGATTGGATAATTGTCTTGGTTGCTTCTGTAATAAGTGAGCCCCCAATCAAACTTTCTTTTCAGATTTTGAAAAGAAGCCATATAATCATTGTCTTTTAAATTCGTTGCTATCCGGAATCCTCCAATGAATTTTTTATCTTCCATTAAGTCTGAAATACCCATGCGGATAATACCATTCAATGCACTGCTGTTGGATAGATAAATTGGTCCAGAACCACCTCCATAAGGTTGGTACCTGTTCACCATTACTGAATTGTTGAATCCAGAAACCAGATAATCTGAAGAAAAACGCATCTTATAATCGTAAAGTTTTGCGTTTTTGAGTATATCCTCTTTCTGTGGTAGCATGGCCTCTTCAGCAACAATTGGTTTGCTGTCTTTTGCCTCATCGGCAAATTCAGTTTGGAACAGGTTTGCTTTTTTTGCTGAAGTATCTCTTTTCTCAGGACTTACCTGATACTTGATAGCATCATTTTTTTGTTTTCTTTCTTTCTCCATCAAATCTTTGATGTAGGGTGTTGGCCTTGCATTGATGTTTCTTCTGGTTAGTACCGTTTCATTTATTTTCAGTTTATATAGGAACCTCAAGTCTCCTTCTTGCCTTACTTCACTCACCAGGTTGTTGTCCCCTGCACCTCTTGTTTCAATCAAGCTACTCTGGTAATTTGTGATTGGGAAGGTATAGGTACTGTCATTTGTTATTGAGATGTACCCTATAGAGTCTGGTTCGTCTTTGCTCCACGCCTTTAAAGTTGAATCCAGCTCTTTTCTTTCAGGATTGCGAAGCAGTTCCTCTCCAATTCTGTAGATGGTATCCAGTCCCGCCCTTTGTGTTCTGAAAAAACCGGCATACCTGTTCCCAATACCATTGGCATCACTCACAAAAGTGAAGTGATTTACATTGTATTGCAATGGATACCTGGCCTGTCCATAAGGCTGATTCGTCAATTGGGTAATTTGTCTGAACTCACTCTTGTTCCAGTTGTCAACCAAAAACACGTTGAATGGATACTTTGCCGGTAATACAGTATCTGCTTTTGAAGCATTTGGTGATGGTCTGTTTGATGAGAAAATGATGCCTGTTTTGCCGGGGAATGCTACAAAGGAAGCATCCAGGTCGTCATAAGGATCATTGGTTATCTGTTGAGACGTCTGTTCCTTCACTTTGTATACGAAGATGTCTGACTGTCCATTTTTTACCGCACTGAAAATGATGGTGTTGTTGTCTAACATAAACTTGGCATCTTGTATCAGTTGGAAATCTGGTAGTTCTTGCTTGTATGTTTTGATTCTTGCTGCTACATCAAAAATAAACATCTTGATTTTTCCCTCTTCTGTATACACCACCAGCAACCTTGAACCTTTTGGATCCCATGCCATAAGAGGGTAATTGGGGTTCAGTTCATCCTGGTTGTTCAAGATCCCAGCCTTCAACAATATTTTTCTTTTTTCCGATAAATCTTCCAACACAACACGATAAATGCCTTTTTTATATTGCACCATGGCATAGCTGTTGTTCCTTGGAATGGGGTTGACCTGAAACCTGTAATAATCAGTTCCATTGGTGGTTTCTTCAATGGCTACCACACTTCCCTTGGGTTGGTTTCTTCTTCCCTTCGTGTCTGCAAGGTATTTTTCAGATTCCATTTCCATGAATTCCTTGAGAAGATCCTTGAATTTTTTCTTCGTGATTTTTAAACTAGCAGAATTTAGACTTTTGTAAATTCTTGACAAATAAAGGAAATAGGTAACATTGTCTTTCTTGTATTTCTCTGCCACAAATCTCCAAAAGGCATGCCCCGCCAATTGTGGTTCCTTAAACGCAAATTGGTAGAAAGTTTTGTAGTTGTCGGAGAGCAAGGCTGATTTCAACTTATCATCCAACGCTGCACTCCAATTCTCTCCTGCATAGGCAATGTAACCTTCAGTAAGCCATTTGGGAAGGTCCAACAATGTCTGATTGCTGGCAAATTCTCCCAAATCATCTCCAAAGAGGAGGTTCTCCACAAGAATCTGAGCAATTCCTTGTTTTATTTGTCTTTGTAGGTTTTGTAAATTCCCATCGTAATAAACAATCATTTTATTGTTCACAAGCTTGGTTACCCCACCCGTATTCTGCCAATCAATTCCAATACCAATGTTTGATTGGCGATAGTCTGTAAAGCTGTTGTAAATGACAATATTGGCCCTGCGCAACAAGCCGTATTCAACAAAATCCTCTAACTCAGGAAGTGCCTCCTCTGCTGTTTTAGCCACCATTTTGCCCAATGCCAATCCTCCGTCGCTGAAGTATGTATTGAAGTTTCTGGTTTGGTAATATCTCCAATTGAACTTTTTATATTGGACCCTGTTTTTCCCAAATTCTACAGAACTTACCTGTGCTTCTGTATTGGTGATGAGCAACAGCATTACGGCTAGCGAAAGAAGAATTTTTTGCATGATGTTTCAATTCAAATGATTAGATACTTTTGCATCTTTGTGACCTTATTGTATCCCGCTTTAAAATTAAAGCATTTACCCAACAAATCTTATTCATGTTAAACGTTAAAATTTTCTCTTTTAATCCGCTTCAGGAAAATACCTATATCCTCTTTAACAAAGAGAAGCAGTGCATCATTGTAGATCCCGGCTGTTATACAGTCCCAGAGCAGGATAAACTATCCGGATTCATTCAGGAAAACGGATTGAAACCTGTGATGTTGGTGAATACACACTGCCATTTAGACCATGTTTTCGGAAATAAATTTATTGCGGAAAAATATGATCTTGAATTATTTATTCATCCAGGCGAAAAAGCAGTTCTTGATTATGCGCCAACTAGCGGCTTGATGTGGAACCTAGCTTTTGACAATTACACAGGAATTTTACACGATTTGGTGCCTGGTGAATTTATTTCTATTGGTGACGAACAGTTGGAAATTCTTTTTACACCAGGCCATTCACCCGCTAGTGTGAGTTTTTATTGCCAATCAAGTGGATTCCTAATTGCAGGGGACGTGTTGTTTCGTGAGAGTGTTGGCAGAACTGATTTACCTGGAGGAAGTCCAGATGTATTGATGAGGAGTATCATGGAAAAACTTTATGTGCTGCCCGATGAAACGATTGTCTATTCAGGCCATGGGGGTCCTACAAAAATTGGTCACGAAAAAAAACACAATCCTTATGTTTCAGTTTAATTGATTCAACGTTTGTATATCCGTTGGATGATGGGGATATTTTGCAATTCCGCTTTTTCCTTGATCACTACAACGGCTGCAAATAGGGTTGATAAGAAAACCCCCGTTGTATGAACAATAACTATTCCAGGATTGCTGTTTCTTATGAAGTTGTGTATGATGAACAATCCGCATGCAAAAAAGATATATGATATGCTTTTTTTAACATTGTAAGGAATAGGATAGTGCTTTTGTCCCATTGCATAACTAATCCACATCATACTTCCATAGCAAAGAAAATTTGCAATTGCACATGCTAGGAATCCCAATGAAGGGATAAAAAAATAGTTAACTGCAATGGTTATGAAAGCCCCGATAAATGTAATCCATGCCCCGATTTTATTGCGGTTGGTGAGTTTGTACCAAATTGAAAGATTGTAGTAAATCCCCAGGAATAGTTTCGATAGCATGAGCAACGGTACGATGTAAAGTCCTTGTAAATATTCAGGATGTTTTTTAATGCCCATGAAATTTTTCCATACATCCAAAAATAAAACAACACCCAGAAAGCAAAGACAGGTAGCAATCACGAAAATATTCATGATTCGAGCGTATGTTTCTTTTGCATTTTCTTTTGATGAATGCTTGAAGAAAAAAGGTTCAGCACCCATCCTAAATGTTTGAATGAAAATTACAATCAAGATGGCCAATTTGTTGTTGGCGCTATAAATTCCATTGGCAGATTTTGCTGCTTCAACTGTTCCATGAAAACGTTGTACAATCATGAATCTATCAATCGTTTCATTAATCATCCCACCAAACCCAACAATGATGAGTGGTGTAGAGTAGACCAAGAGTTCGATAAATAATTTTTTGTCAAATGTTGGCGCGTAGCCTTTAAATTCTTTTGACAACAACAATAGTGTTACCACACTTGCGGCTAAACCCGCTAAAAATATGTAACCGATGCCTATTTTGGGGTCATATAACCCTCCTAAAAAACTTTTTGCATTGTTTTGATGAATTGGTTTCAACACATACAGAATGAAAACCACCAAACCGAAATTAATCAGGATATTTATGAGTTTGATCAGTGCGAATTTTCTTGGCCTTCCTTCAAATCTTATTTTTGAAAATGGCAAAACAGCGAGCGTGTCAAAAGCTACGATACCGACAACATAAATTACATATTCAGGATGCTTGCCAATTTCCATGAAATTTGCAACATGTTGAACAGGTAGAAGAAGTAACAGGCAAAAGAGGGTAGTGGACAACAAAAGACTGGTAAAAGCAGTATTGAATACCTTTTTTTCTTCCACATTTTGGGTGAAACGGAAATACGAGGTTTCCATTCCATAGGTAAAAATAATATTCAAAAAAGCAGCATAAGCAAAAAGAATTGAGATGTCCCCAAATTGAGCTGGTGCATAAAAGTAGGTGAGTATTGGCGTTAATAAGTAATTGATAAACCTGCCAACAATATTGCTGAGTCCATACCAAATTGTTTGATTTGCCAGTTGTTTTATTCCGCTCAAAATATTCTGTTTGAAACAAAGTTAAGGCTTCCGTTTAAAATACAGCCAGGGACTTAAAACAGCCAGGGACGAGGGACAGGGGACAAGGGAACAGCCAATACAAATGAAGAATGAAAAATGAAGAATAAAAGGTTCAGCCATTCTTCAACCCCTTCAACTACTTCAACTACTTCAACCCCTTCAACTACTAATTGGCTGTTACCTCGTCCCTCGTCCCCTGTCCCTTGTCCCTGGCTGTTTTGCATTCCCTGGCCGTTGTAAATTCGATTTCATGGCGAATGTTTATCTTCATTTCATAAATTTACACAAACTGAATTAATTATTAAATGCGTGCAGTCATTCAACGTGTCTCATCTGCTTCAGTAATGGTTGATGGGCAATACACAGGAAAAATAAACAAGGGGCTCTTGGTATTTGTTGGCATTGAGGATGCCGACAATGCAGAAGATGTCAGCTGGCTTTCTGGCAAAATCGTCAACTTGCGCATTTTTAACGATGATGCGGGTGTGATGAATTGCTCCGTGAAAGACATACAGGGTGAGATTCTGGTAGTAAGCCAGTTCACGCTGCATGCAGCCACAAAAAAGGGAAATAGGCCTTCCTACATCAAGGCATCTAAGCCCGATATAGCAATCCCTCTTTATGAGCAGTTTCTAGAAAAAGTTACGCTCGACCTAGAGAAAGATGTTCAAAAAGGTATTTTTGGGGCCGATATGAAAGTATCCCTCTTAAACGATGGTCCAGTTACCATCATCATCGATTCAAAAAACAAAGAGTAACATGACTATTCAAGAAGCACAGGACCAGGTTGATGGTTGGATAAAAACCATTGGGGTTAGGTATTTTAGCGAACTGACAAATATGGCAATCTTGACTGAAGAAGTGGGAGAACTTGCAAGAGTCATGGCAAGGAAATATGGAGATCAATCCTTCAAAAAAAATGAATCCCCCGATCAGCTTGCAGATGAAATGGCTGATGTTCTTTGGGTGTTGTTGTGCATGGCAAACCAAACAGGGGTAAATCTGACTGAGGCTTTGGAAAAAAATATTGAAAAAAAGACAATTCGTGATAAAGACAGGCATGTTCAGAATGAAAAGTTGAGAACGAATAATCTATAATTAGATTCATTTGGTTCATCACAATTTTTCATTTTTCATGCATAATTATTCATTTTATTTAACTTCGCCCTTATGATAGCAAATGATCAGAACAAGTTTCAGGCAATAATTTCCCACGCGAAAGAATATGGATTTGTTTTTCAATCCAGCGAAATATATGATGGCCTCAGTGCCGTTTATGATTATGGCCCATGGGGAAGCGAGTTAAAGAAAAACCTTCGCGAAGCTTGGTGGAATGAAATGACACGCATGCACGACAACATTGTGGGAATTGATGCTGCGATTTTTATGCACCCCACCACTTGGAAGGCATCTGGTCATGTCGATAATTTCAGTGACCCGATGATCGACAACAAGGATTCTAAGAAACGATATAGGGTAGACCACTTGATTGAAGGGGTTGCTGATCAACTCGTTCAGGATGGCAAGTCAGAAGAGGCTGAACAGCTCATTGCTTCTATGGAAGCGCTGCTGGCTGCCAATGATTTTGCTGGACTAAAAGAGCTTGTTGAATCTCGAAAAATGAAGTGTGGTGTTAGTGGAACCTGCAATTGGACAGATGTTCGTCAGTTTAATTTGATGTTCTCTACACAAATCGGTTCCGTAGCCGAAGAGTCAACTGAGATTTACCTCAGGCCTGAAACAGCACAGGGTATTTTTGTGAATTTTCTGAATGTTCAGAAAACGGCCAGGATGAAAATTCCTTTTGGAATTGCGCAAATAGGGAAGGCTTTCAGGAATGAAATTGTTGCAAGACAGTTCATTTTCAGGATGCGTGAATTTGAACAGATGGAAATGCAGTTCTTTATTCGCCCTGGCACTCAAAAAGAGTGGTATGAATATTGGAAAGCTGAACGCATGAAATGGCATACAGAAATGGGGATACCTGCTGCTGATTATCGTTTTCATGACCATGTTAAGTTGGCCCATTATGCTGATGCAGCAGTAGATATTGAATATAATTTCCCAATTGGTTGGAAGGAAGTTGAGGGTATTCATAGCCGTACTGACTTTGATTTAAAGAGCCATCAGGAATTCAGTGGAAAAAAACTGCAATATTTCGACAACGAAATTAACCAGAACTATGTTCCTTATGTGATTGAAACTTCCATTGGATTGGATAGGATGTTCCTGCTTACACTTTGTCATGCATATCAGGAAGAGAAATGGTTGAAAGACGATGGTAGTGAAGACAGCAGAATTGTTTTAAAGATTCCCGCTAAAATTGCACCTATCAAACTTGCTATATTACCCCTTTTAAAGAAGGAAGGGCTTCCAGAAATTGCCAGGGAAATTATGAAGGAATGCAGGAATGAATTCTATTGTTTTTATGAAGAAAAAGATACAATAGGAAAGCGATACAGAAGAATGGATGCATTAGGAACTCCATTTTGTATTACCATAGATCATCAAACCAAAGAAGACAAAATGGTTACGATCCGCTACAGGGATACCATGAAGCAAGAGCGGATTCCGATTGAGGGATTGGTTGCGTTTGTGAAAAGCAAGCTCTAATAATGAAGAATGAAAAATGAAGAATGAAAGTCATCCCGGCTGTTCAATTTTTCATTTTTCATTCTTAATTCTTCATTTTTATAACGGCTAATCCAATCAGCTCCTTAAACAGTCCTCCCCATGCATCAATGGCAGAAGTTGATGGCAACAGTGATTCTGCACTGAATTTTACAGAAGATGGAAGCATAGAAAATGCACATGGATATGGTCTTACTTGAATACCAGCCAGCTCAAAAGTAGCCTTTGCCCTGGGTATGTGAAAAGCAGATGTAATCAACACTGTTTTTGTGTTGATTATTCCAATGCTGTCTAAAATCTTTCGGGTATTCTCCGCATTTTCTTGGGTGTTTTTAGAATTCCCCTCGATGAGGATGTCTTCTTTTGGAATTCCCAAGTCCACCAGGTTTTTTGCAATAAACTCGGCTTCTCTAAAATTGTCTTCCAAAAACATTCCATTCCTACCTCCTGATGCAATGATCTTTTTTATGTGACCTGTCTTGTATAACAATGCAGTTTGTATGAACCGGTCAGACGACATGTTGAAATGTCCTGCCTTATTCACCCTATCATAACTGGTGATCCCACCAAGCAATACGCCAATTTCATATTTTTCGTTGGCTTTCATCGGCATTGGTGGAGCATGCAGTGGGTATTGAAGTTGAATGATGATCCAGGGGTTTGAAAAAAACACAATCATCACAAAAGCGATTGATATCAATTTTTTCCTTTTCTTTTCATTTTTTGAGAAAATGGCATAGCTCAATAAAGCTATGATCCAAATAAATGGGTTTAGAAAAAACGTAAGAACTTTATAGATATAAAACATGGTATAAAAAAGCCGGTTTGTTAGACCGGCATTGATTTAATTTTTAATAAACTTTTTCGTGTATTGGTATTTTCTGTCTGCACTCGTTATCGTTAATATATATGTTCCTGAGGACAGGTTACTGACAGGAATTTTTCCATTTTGATATCCAGCCTCATTTCTGTAAACCACTGCGCCACTCATGGAAGTAAGTTGAACACTCATTTTTTTCATGGTGTACATGTTTCCAACCTGATAAGTCAGTTCTCCCTGAAGCATTGTTGGGTATGATGTTTTGATGAAATCTGTGTTGTTCCTGATTGGGTTAGTTACTGCCGTAACCAATGTTATTGGATTCCCGATGTATGCACTAAACATTCCGTTGCCATGCGTTCCTACAACAAGTGTATTGTCTACCCAACGGTATGCAAGTGTGTTTACGATGGCAGTATTCATCATCTCAGATGGTTGACCTGCCAACCCTACTTCCCTAGACCAAATGGTGCCGCCTCCGCTGATGCTAGCAGTGCTAAAAAGTCCTGTAGAGGTTCCAACATAATATTCAACCCCATTGGTTTTTACAACTATCTCACAGGCTCTTATCGAAGGTACAGTTAGATTTCCTTCAATAACTTGCCAAGTTGGTGATGCTGCCGTTGCATTGCCAGTCCAAAAAATACTGTTTACATTGTAGTTTGATACAACAGCCATTACGGTATCTTGGTTTCTTGGATTAACTGCAATGTCTGTAACAACGCCTGCTGTAAGCCCCGAAGGTGTGATGTCTGTTGGTGCAAATCCAGCCGGTGCTGCCTGAGGGTCCTTCATTCTATATATCTTTCCTCCTGATGTGCCTATAAAAAGGTTGCTGTTTGAGGTATAAGTTCCCCTCGTTGTTGCCATCGAGAAAATGCTTCCAGAGATAGCAGGCGCAACACCATCCAAGATCGTCCAGTTTGAAGAAGATACATTGACTGCGTCATTTGTTCTGAACAAACTATCATCCGATGCATAGTATAGATAATCGGTGTTGTCTGGATCCAAATGGAAATAAGTTACAAATCCTCCCTTGCCAGCACTTGTTGGTTTGATGGCGGTATACAAGTTATTGGCGAAGTCGAACAATTTCATCCTATAAAATTGGCCTTCTTGCGCAGCGCAAAAAAGATATTGTTGGTTAGAGGCATTTTTCTTTGTCATTCCCACTGCACATCCATCTCCTCCCAACACTATATAATGGTCATTGCTGTCTGGTAGCAAACCGCCAAGAATTCCACTTCTATCCCTAATGGTGGTGGAGTTGTCTTGGGCACCTCCATAAAATACACGGCTTCCAGGCGTTGGGTCTATTCCAACATGATAGTATTGAAGCGATTGGTATTGTCCATTTCCGTTCACCCATTCTGGACTAGTGGCGGATATGTCTTTAATGAAACCTATTCCTCCATCTGATCCAATGGCAACCCTGTTTGGATCTGATGGGTCAAAAGCAAAGCTGTGGTTGTCTGCGTGACTCACGCCATCCGCATCAGTATAGGTAGAAGAGGTTACACCTCCAGCAAATATCACGTTGTCTTTTGTTGCAAATCCGTCTGTTGATTTAAACAAGTTTACGCCACCCACCAATACTAAATTTTCATTGGTAGGATGAACTGCCACGAGCATGTTATACCCGCCTTGGAGTTCTAAGTACTTCTCTGTTGTTCCATTTCTTTTTGCAACAAGACTGCTTGTTAATTTAGTCCAACTAAACGGCGTTGTGGCCATATTGCATTTGTAAAGGTCGGCTTCTGGTTTTGAGCTTGTTGCTTCATCTGTATTTTCTACCAATGCATAAAGTATATTTTGATTTGATGGAGATAAGGTGATAACCATTCTGCCCCATCCTTTTGCATAATCTCCTGCAGTTAATGTATTGTCATACGCTCTCCAACTGGCTACTGAGTCTGCTGCATTTTCAACACCACCAGCTATTCTAGAATAACTTCCTTGATCACCTGTTGTAGATGTAAAAATACCTGCCAATGCGCGGTCTGCATTTCTTCCGCTCATGGCAACGAAAATTTTTGATCCTGCTTTGTTGATCAACAAATCTGCTACACCTCCAACACCAGTTGCAGTTATGGTACTTTCAAATACGCTGTTCCATGTGGCACCTCCATCAGTTGAACGAACAACCCTTCTGTGTACTGCTGCATAAATATGTCCAGTTACTGGGTGCACTGCAATTTTATGAACAAAGCACCATTGTGATGCGAATGCTGTTGGGTCGGCCACATTGGTTGAAGCGAGCTTTGTCCAACTTGCACCACCGTCAGTAGACTTAAACATTCCATTTCCATAGATGAAAGCTGCAGGATATCCAGCAGAAGCTCCAATTGGTTCACCTGTGCCTGCATACCAAGTATTTGGGTTTGAAGGGTCTTGTGCAAAACTTGAAACACTTCGTATCTCTGCGGCTGGATGAACAAAAATCCAATTTACACCACCGTCAGTAGACCTGAAAATGCCTCCATTTACACCACCAGCTAAAATGGTTCTATTCGTGGAATTGTTATATCTTAAATCAAACGCTACGGCCCTCGTTCTGCCTCCATTCTGGGTTGGACCGGCAGAGCGATAAACATTGCCGGTTTGAGCGTTGTTATAATCATTGGGATTAAACAAGAATTGAAGATCGTTGCTGTTCCCAAATGCTGAACGCTGAATATCCAAAGAATTAAATAACCCATTCTTCCTTACTGGCATCGTTTTTACCCAAGCCATTTCCCTAGACCGGATATTTTCAGGTACTTTACCTGTTTTTGGGTCTTGGGTCAAAAGCCATTCGTACTTGGCCCTTTCAGTTGAATTTTTTGTTTCAATTTCTTCCTCTTCCTCATTGTCTTCATCATTTAAGATGGTCAAATCTTTGGGAAGTTGATTGGCTTTTTGGGTTGGATTAAAGCAAGTAATCCCTACTGCTGCAGCCAATATTAAAATACCTATTGTAAAACCACTTCTTTTTGAAATCATACCTGAAACGTGTTATATGGCAATTTAATTAATTTTTTAAGTATGCGGGTGTTTTATTGGTTAAAAAGTACACAACAAATAAATATAAGGTTTAGTTGTATCTTTGCAATTCTTTTGAGCGAATGAATCTGGAGTTTTTGTTAGAACGTTTTGGCCAATCAACCCGTACGCAGGAAATTGCGAACAAAATACTTCTGCCCAATCCACAACGGATTAGTTGTAACCATGTTGCTGGTTCTTTTACTTCTTTCTTGTTTTCAGCATTGTATAAGAAAGAGGAACTTTCTGGTCATAATCATCTTTTTATTCTGGAAGATGCTGAGGAGGCTGCTTATTTCCACAACGACATAGAGAATTTAATAGATCCAATCGACCTGTTTTATTTTCCTACATCATTCAAATCCAATAAAAACTTCAAGGTACAAAGCAGCAGCCATGTGATGTTACGCACCGAAATGCTTACACGGTTTGCTGCCGGGGGCAATAAAAAAATTGTCATCACTTATCCGGAGGCATTAATCGAGAAAGTGGTTCAGGCAAAAACATTGTCGGGACATATTATCCTCATAAAAGTAAACGATAGGCTAGATACTGATGCCTTGATGGCGAGGTTGGTGGGATTGGGATTTGAAAGAACGGATTTTGTTTATGAGCCCGGACAGTTCGCCATGAGGGGAGGTATTTTTGACATCTATTCATTTGGTAATGAGAAACCTTATCGGGTTGAGTTATTTGGGCAAGATGTTGATTCTATCAGGATTTTTGATCCTGAAACACAGCTAAGCGAAAGGAAACTCCTTCAAGTGAGCATTATCCCTAACGCTGATGGCGTATTTGACGAGACTGACAAGATTCCATTCTTTGATTTTGTTCCTAGCAATACCATCGTGTATTCTTCAAACTGGCAATTGTTTTTAGATCGATACCAGGATCATGAGGATAACCTGAATTTGTTTTTGGAAAGGAAGGATGATGTTGCTGCAGTTAGAGATGGGGATGAAAAAATAGCAGAAATAACCATCAATGATTTCACTCCTTTCCTAGAGATGGAAAAAAAACTGGGCGATTTTACCATTGTGGAATTGTCGCATGCTTCTACCTTAACCAAGGCTACCCATGTGTTAAGGTTTGATGTCAAACCGCAACCAACATTTAACAGGCAGTTTGAACTGCTTATTAAAGACCTGAAATCCCATGAAGCGGCCCGCCACCAAATCTATATTTTTGCTGAGAACCCCAAGCAACTTGAACGACTTTATTCCATTTTCTCTGATTTAAAAGCAGAGATTAATTTTGTTCCCGTCGCAAAATCACTACATCATGGATTTGTAGACAATGAGAATGGAATTGTAGTTTATACCGATCACCAGATATTTCAACGTTATCACAAATATAAAATAAAACAGGCCTATAACAAAAGCAAGGCCATAACGATACGTGCATTAAAAGAACTACAACCAGGAGATTATGTTGTTCATGTGGATCATGGGGTTGGTGTTTTCAGCGGATTGCAAAAAGTTGAAAATGGGGGCAGAACGCAAGAAGCTGTTCGCATCATTTATCGCGACAGCGATATCCTTTATGTGAACATCAATTCTATCCATAAAATATCAAAATATACGGGCAAAGAAGGGCATGTACCCAAAGTAAATAAATTGGGAAGTGATGCTTGGGTTAAATTAAAAGATAAGACAAAGAGTAAGGTAAAAGAGATTGCTTTTGACCTCATCAAGCTGTATGCTGAACGAAAATCTTTGGAAGGCTTTGCTCATAGCATCGACAATTACATGCAGATCGAATTGGAAGCTTCGTTTATTTACGAGGATACACCCGATCAGGGTAAGGCTGTTGCAGATGTAAAAAAAGATATGGAAAGTCCACATCCGATGGACAGACTTGTGTGTGGGGATGTTGGATTTGGGAAGACAGAAGTGGCGATAAGGGCTGCTTTCAAAACCTGTCTTGATGGCCGCCAAGCTGCTGTTTTAGTGCCAACTACAATCTTAGCCTACCAGCATTACAAGACATTCAGTGAAAGGTTAAAAGATTTTCCAGTAACCATAGAATTTATCAACCGATTCAAGTCCGCAAAAGAAAAAAAAGAAATTCTAAAGAAACTCGAAGAGGGAAAAATTGATATTGTCATTGGCACTCATGGTTTAATTGCAAAGGATGTGAAGTTCAAAGACCTTGGCTTGCTTGTGATTGATGAGGAGCAAAAATTTGGCGTAGCCCACAAGGAAAAAATCAAGACAATCAAAACAAATGTGGATTGTTTAACCTTGACGGCAACCCCGATACCTAGGACTTTGCAGTTCAGTTTGATGGGTGCAAGAGACCTGAGTATCATCAACACGCCCCCTCCAAATAGGCAGCCCATTCAAACAGAAGTATTGGTATTCAACCAAGATGTTATTCGGGATGCACTTTATTTTGAAATAGAAAGGGGTGGGCAGGTGTTTTTTATTCACAACAGGGTCAATGGATTGCCAGAGATGGCTAGTTTACTTAAGCAGCTTTGTCCTGACCTCAGCATCGGTTTTGCCCACGGCCAGCTTGAAGGCCATGAGCTTGAAGAGCGAATTTTTGATTTTGTTTCAAGGAAATACGACGTGTTGGTATGTACTAACATTGTTGAAAGTGGTGTAGATATCCCTAATGTGAATACCATCATCATCAACAATGCCCATCAATTTGGATTAAGTGATTTGCATCAATTGAGGGGTAGGGTAGGTCGCAGCAACAAAAAAGCATTTTGTTATTTGATGGCACCGCCCATCAGCACATTGCCTAGCGATTCTCGCAAACGCTTACAAACACTCGAGCAGCATGCAGAGCTTGGAAGTGGTTTTCAGATAGCCATGCGCGATTTAGACATTCGGGGTGCAGGAAACATGTTGGGTGGAGAGCAAAGTGGGTTTATGATAGAAATCGGTTTTGAGATGTACCAAAAAATTCTTGATGAAGCTATTAGAGAATTAAAACGAACGTCCTTCCGTGAGGTATTTAAGGATGAGATAAGTCAACAAGATGATTTTGTTCAGGATTGTACAATTGATACAGACCTTGAAATTCTAATACCGGATAGTTATGTTGAACAGATTGCCGAACGCTTGGTCTTATATACTAGGTTAGACAACTGTAAGAACGAAGATGAATTGAATCTTTTTCATGTTGAAATGAGCGATCGATTTGGTCCCATTCCGGTTTGTGTAGAGGATCTTTTTATCACTGTTCGTTGCCGAAGAACTGCAGTGGAATTGGGTTTTGAGCGGATTACATTGAAACAAAAGACTCTTAGGTGTTATTTTGTCAACAATCCGGATTCACCCTATTTTGTATCAGAATTATTCAACTCAATTCTGTTCCATCTTCAAACGAAAACAAACAAAAGCAATCTTAAGCAAACAGGAAAGAATTTCCTGCTTGTTACTGAAAATATTGATTCAATGGAACAAGTCCTTTCGTTTCTGAAAGGACTTGTTAAAACTGTCAATGATCGAAAAATCGTGGGATTGCCTACAACGACCTGATCCAAATGTTTCTGTAGCTAACCGGATTGCCATGGTCTTGCAGACTGATTGGTTCTTTCGCTCCGTGTTGAATATATTCAGGAATTCCGATGTATTCTGTTCCTCCCCAAAGTGTTGCATTGTTTTGAACAAGAACGCCGTTGTGTATTACCGTGATGCGTGCTGCAGATTGTAGGCGTCCGTTCTCGCTGAATCTTGGAGCCGTAAAAATTACATCATACGTTTGCCATACACCCGGTTCTTTGCACGCATTTGCAAGAGGTATGAGTTGTTTGTATATGCTGCCTGCTTGTCCGTTTGAATAAGTGACATTGTTATAGTTATCCAACACTTGCAACTCATATTTGCCCATCAAAAAAATCCCGCTGTTTCCTCTTCCTTGTCCATCACCAACCACAACAGATGGTGTTCTCCATTCAATGTGCAATTGGCAGTCACCAAAACTTTGCTTTGTTGTAATCATGCCCGATCCCTTTTTGACAGTCATGGCACCATCTGCTATGGTCCACTCTACAGCCTTTCCCTTTTCGCCATTCCATGCAGAAAAATCTTTTCCGTTAAAAAGCACTGTTGCGTCTGATGGGGCATCTTGTGCAGTTTTTCCAGGTGTTACAATTGCCGGAACTGGGGTCCATACTTCAGACAGCTTCGGATCACCTGTATGCGTCTGTCCAATTGCAGTTGCTGCTGAAAATGCAGAAAGCAGAAATAAGCTATATTTTTTCATAATTCGAGAGGTTTGGGGTTTATAACTATGTTAAATAGATTTTAAAAATGAATATACAAATAAAATGGTATTTGGTTAAAATCAACATTCTGTAATTCACCAACAAAACAATCGAAAAGGCAACATTTTAACTTTAAATGTGTTATAGATTTGTATAATCAATCTTTGGTAAAATAGTGATGGAATATTTTTAATTTTTTTATATTTAAATAAATAGGTAGAGATGGAGTCGACTGTAACAGATGGAGTTAAAATAAGTGTAGAGCAATTCTACCAAGCTGATTATTCCAATCCTCACCAAAGAGAATTCATGTTTGCATACAGGGTGACCATTGAAAACAACAATTCTTTTCCTGTTCAGCTGCTGAGAAGACATTGGTATATTCAAGACAGCAGTGCTGAACAACGTGAGGTTGAGGGTGAAGGGGTTATTGGTATTCAACCTGTTATAGCACCCCAAGAGCAATATCAGTACATTTCAGGATGTAATTTGAAGTCGGAATTGGGACAGATGCATGGCACATACTTGATGGAAAACCTGCACACAAAAGTTAAATTTGACGTTAAAATACCAGTTTTTCAAATGGAAGCTCCATTCAAAAGAAATTGAAGGGAATTCTCTGAAACAAAGTTTAATTTTGCATTTGATTAGTGAACATAAAATCGTTAGTACTAAATCGTTTATATGAATTATAAAGTATCATTTAACAACAAGAATAGGTTGTTTTGGAACGCGTTGAAGGCAGATGTTGATGGCTATTTTGAAAAAAATGGGATTAAAAAAACCGGAAACTGGAAGCTTTACGGCAAAACAATGATTCTCATTCCAAGCATGCTTGGATTATATGCATTGCTCATGCTTGTAGACATGCATTGGGCATTAACCTCCTTTCTCTGGGTGTTGTTTGGGCTAAATATGACAGCAATAGGCTTCAATGTTATGCATGATGCTTGCCATGGGAGTTTCTCAACAAAAGGTTGGGTGAATAATATTTTTGGACTAACCAACAATTTTCTTGGTGGTAACGCTTTCTTATGGAAGCTTAAACACAACATCATTCACCACACATATACAAATATTGATGGTGTAGATGACGATATCAACAACATGCCTTTCATGAGAGAGTGCACTACACAACCTTGGAAACCCATGCACCGTTTTCAAAGTACATACATGTTTGTTCTCTATGGATTTACATCCCTGTTTATGTTCTTTACCGATTATATAAAATATTTTTCAAAACGCATTTACACCACTACCTTAAAAAAGATGGAAACAACGGATCATGTTGTTTTTTGGTCTGGTAAAGTGTTTTTCATCCTTTTTTACATCGTTATACCAATTGCAATGATTGGATGGAAAGGTTGGTTGTTGGGATTTTTAATCAGCCAGTTTACGCTTGGACTTACCTTGGCCTTTGTATTTCAATTGGCACATGTTGTGGAACACGCTGAGTTTGATTTCGCTGGGGTTGATCCTAAGCGCATTGAAGATGAGTGGGCAATTCATCAGGTGAAAACGACGGCAAACTTTGCATCTAAAAATAAAATAGTAACCTGGTTTGTAGGTGGATTAAACTATCAAATAGAACACCACCTTTTTCCAAGAATCAGCCACATTCATTATCCTGCAATTAGTAAAATTGTTAGGGATACTTGCGAAAAGTTCAACCTGCATTATATCTATTTCGATACGACTCGCTCTGCAATTGCCTCACATGTTCGGTTCATGCATTCAATGGGTCAACGTCCTTTGTCTGCATAATAATTAACGTGGTTTGTATTTGGATCCAGCCAATATTTTTCCTGCATCCAAGGCAATCAGTTGATTTGCGGTTGTTTCAGGGTTTCTTTCCATGTATTGTTGGATAATTTTTCGTCCAACATACAAGGAAATAAACCCTGGCGAACCTTGGCCAAATTCTACAGTTTCCGGACCATCACCTACAAAGGAGCGTATTTTCAACAAATCGGTTTCGTACAGCAAATTGTTCTCTGTGAAATAATTCCAGATAAATCCTTCATTTTCTTCAACCCCTTTTAATTGGGCAGTTGTATAGCCTAATTTGAATTCCTCCTTTTTATTTGGAAAGAATAAGTCAAGCATATACATTCTTTTTCCATGGTCTATTATTATTTCCAGGAAATTCCTAGAGCTATAATTCAGAGGCATGATGTCATCTATGATGTTTTTCATGCAGTTGACTGAAATGTATTCTGTAGTAAACCTTCGTGAAAGATATTCTGGATAAAGCTGCTGTCCTAGTTCCGACGTATAAAAAGTAGATTTTTCACCAAGGTGCAGGTGTAACCCTATACCCATTGCATTTGTAGTGATGATTTCTGCTTGCATCCCTGTTGCTGTATTCACATACGAATCCATTGGTCCAACAAATGTGATGAACTCATTCGGAAGCTTATAGGATGGAAAATAATATTTTACATATTTCAAGGCTTCTTTGGTTTCTGTTGAAGCCTCTTGTATTCCATTTTCAATGTTTTTTAATGAATCAACTAAAGGTTTGTAGTCCTTGATGAATCGTTTGATGTCATGGCTGAAACTAACGCTGTCATCTTTATTCAATCCAACAATTTTTTCTATAAAGTCTGCATAAAAAAAAGGATATTTTTTTTCAAGGATTGTTAATGATGACGCAAGGTTCAGTGTGTCAGTATTAAAAAATTCTTGGTCAAATCTTCTAAGTGTCAGTTCAACGTTAATGTTGCTGACATCTGGTTTTTGTGGACCATCATTGCAGGAAATGACTAAAAAAGAGAGTAACAGAAAAAAGTAAAGATGTTTCATATATATAGTTGAAATGAGCCCATTTAAAATATCATGTTGTTATCTGAAGCAAAAATAAAGTAAAGGATTTTTCTAAAGATAGATTATTGATCTTTTAGCGTTTATTCTCAATTGAATTCCTCAATTTTGCGTCATGAAGGTATTTCTTGCACAGCAAAACTACCATATTGGCAATTTCTCATTGAATCTGGAAAAAATGCTTCAAGCAGTAGAAGAAGGCAGAAGCCTTGGCGCTGATTTGGTTGTTTTTTCTGAGTTGTCGGTATGTGGTTACCCACCCCGTGATTTCCTGGAGTTTGAAGATTTTATTTTGCAAGCAGAATCTTCCATTCAGGCCCTGGCCAAGGCTTCCGGTGATATTGGGGTCTTGGTTGGAACACCTACACGAAACCAACAAAAAGAAGGGAAGGACTTGCTAAATTCAGCTGTTTTATTATACAATGGTGTCGTACAAGGAATTGCCCACAAAAGCCTGCTTCCTAATTATGACGTATTCGATGAGTATCGATATTTTGAACCTGCATACAATTGGAATGTTATTGAATTCAAAGGAAAAAAAATAGCAGTTACCATTTGTGAAGATATTTGGAACCTCGGCAATAACCCACTGTACCGTGTTTGTCCAATGGACAAGCTCATGTTGCAGTCACCTGATTTGATGATCAATATCTCCGCCTCTCCCTTTGACTTCAGCCATGATGAAGACAGAAAAGAAGTGGTTAGGTTGAACGTATTGAAATATAAGATGCCACTGATTTACTGCAATGCCGTTGGTGCACAAACTGAAATCGTCTTTGATGGAGGCAGCATGGTTTTCAACAGTGATGCTTCCTTGTTTAAACAAATGAACTATTTTGTAGAGGACTACTTGCTGGTTGACACAGATCAATTGTTGGTAAATGCAACAACCGAAGCAATTGTTGTGACCGCAAGTTTAAATGAGTCTATGCGCTTTTCGCATGCCGAGGATCCTCTTGTAATCATTGACCATCTAACAGAGGATAGGAATATTGCACAGATTCATGATGCGTTGATTTTAGGCCTGAAAGATTATTTTGCCAAGATGGGATTTAAAAAAGCAATCCTTGGTAGCAGTGGGGGCATAGATTCAGCGGTGGTATTGGCTTTGGCCGTTGAAGCCTTGGGCGCAGAGAACATAACATCCATTCTTATGCCTTCAGGGTTTTCAAGCAGTCATTCTGTTGATGATGCAGTGACCCTTAGTAAAAACTTGGGGAATCCTTACCATGTCATACCCATAGCAACCGTGTTTGAAACTTTCTTGCAAACATTAAATCCATTGTTTGAAGGCACTGCATTTGGCGTTGCAGAAGAGAATATTCAAAGCAGGAGCCGTGGCAATCTGTTGATGGCCATTGCCAATAAATTTGGTTATGTCTTGTTGAATACATCCAACAAGAGTGAGTTGGCAACAGGGTATGGAACCTTATATGGTGACATGGCCGGAGGGTTGAGCGTATTGGGAGATTTGTACAAGGTACAGGTTTATGCACTGGCCAATTACATCAATCGAAATCAGGAAATCATACCCAACAATATCATCACAAAAGAACCCTCAGCAGAATTGCGTCCCGATCAGAAGGATAGTGATAGCTTGCCAGAATATTCAATTCTTGACAACATTTTATACCTGTATATTGAGGGCAGAAAGGGACCAAAAGAAATTATTGCTGCCGGATTTAATGCTGATTTAGTTCAGCGTGTCCTTAAAATGGTGAACATGAATGAATATAAGAGGAATCAATTTTGTCCAATCATCCGGGTTAGTACCAAGGCTTTTGGAGTTGGAAGGCGATTGCCCATTGTTGCAAAATATTTAAGTTAATTTCTATGCATACCTTGCACCCTATATGAATGGCATTGTTTACAAATCAACAGGAAGCTGGTACGTCGTAAAAGGCACCAACAATGAATTCTATAAGGCGCGCCTAAAGGGGAAATTCAAAATGGATGGGTTCACTTCCACCAATCCTGTTTCTGTGGGTGACGAAGTTGAGTTTGAAACTGAAGATGAACTGGAAAGAAGCGTAATGATAACTGCGATCTATCCAAGGAAGAATTATGTAAACAGAATTTCTCCTGCAAACAGACGGCAGCACCACATCATCGCATCAAACCTTTCTCAATCATTGCTGATAGCAACCTTGAGGGAACCGCGAACATCACAAGGGTTTCTTGATCGATTCTTGGTTACTTGTGAGGCTTTTCACATTCCCGCCATCATCGTTTTTAACAAATCCGATCTTTATCAAGAAAAAGAGATGTTGCTTTTTGAAGAACGGAAGGAAATGTATGAGAGAATTGGGTATCAAGTTTTGTTGACCTCTGTAACGAAAAAGACAGGGTTGGACACATTGAATGAAATCCTTCATGAAAAAGTTACCTTGCTAAGTGGACATTCAGGTGTTGGAAAATCAAGCTTGATCAATTATATCCTAAAAGGCGCAAATATTAAAACACAGGAAGTGAGTGGCTGGAGCGGGAAAGGACTTCATACGACTACATTCGCAGAGATGTTTGACCTACCGGGAGGTGGAAAAATCATTGACACGCCAGGCATGCGAGAGTTTGCTGTGGCAGACATGACAAAGCAGGAGCTTTCTCATTATTTCCCTGAAATGCGTGTGTTGATTTCTTCCTGTCAATTCAACAATTGTTTACATATCAACGAACCTGGTTGCGCTGTAAAAAATGCTGTTGCTGAAGGTACCATTCATGAAGACCGATACATCAGTTATTATAATATCCTTGAAAGCATGGAGGCTTTAGGATATTAGGACTTGAACTTTTTAACACGAGGTAATTTTTCACCGCTCAACAATCTTTCTGCACCAACATTTTTACCATTGGTAGGCGGCCAAACCCTCTTGGCGCAAGATGATGTTGTAACTGAAATGATGAAGGCAATAAAAAGAAGTTTAAAAAAAAAGTATTTCATGTTGCTTGTTTTTTTATTTGAACCAGCTGCTATACATTGAATAATTGTTGGCAATTCTTTCAATCTCACCTTCTATTTTTTCTGGTGAAATATCTTTTACTTTTTTTGCAGGGACACCCGCAAAAATTGAACCTGAAGGAACAATGGTACCTTCTAGAACCACTGCACCTGCTGCAATGATCGAATTGCTCCCAATCTCCGCCCTGTCCATCACGATAGACCCCATGCCAATCAAAACATTGTCGTGAATCGTGCAGCCATGTACAATGGCGGTATGCCCAATGCTAACGTTATTCCCTATGATTGTCTTGTTTTTTTCATAGGTACAATGAATAACGGCATTGTCTTGAATGTTTACTTTGTTCCCAATAATAATTGAATTGACATCACCTCTTATCACAGCATTAAACCACACACTGCAACCCTCGCCCATGGTTACATCACCTACAATGGTCGCATTGGGAGCAATAAAAGTATCAGCACCTATCGTGGGGAAAATTCCTTTTACGGGGAGTATGACTGGCATATTTTTTTTTAAAGTTAAAACAATCCATTTAGGGTGTCTTTAAATTTTTTGCAGAATTAATTAAAAATTAGTCACTGATGTTTTCCCCGCCAAGATCTCGGAAGCTTTGGCATGTTAAGTCTCCGCATCTGCTATCCAAAACTATCAATTTGCAGGGCATCTTTAAATTTATTGAGATCAAACCATAACAAAAGTCCCGGGAAAGAATAGTCAGCATTCTTATTAAACAATTTTATTCTTTTAAGCTTCTTTCTGAATTCAACAATGCTTTAGGATTATTTTATCGAACTTTGCGCTAATGAACCAACGGGAACTTTTTCTTCAACATATTGCACAAACATCAACCACTCCTCTTGCATTGGAAATAGTGAAGGCGGAAGGATGTTACATGTGGGACAAGCAGGGGAAAGAGTATTTGGATTTGATTAGCGGGATAAGTGTGTGTAATGTTGGACATAGAAACCCACACGTAATTGGTGCAATCAAAGATCAGCTCGATAAATACATGCACATCATGGTTTACGGAGAGTTAGTAGAATCTCCACAGGTTTTATATGCTCAAAAAATAGCTTCTTTGTTGCCTGATTCTCTTGACTGTGTATATTTTACCAATTCTGGCGCTGAGGCTACTGAAGGCGCGATGAAGCTCGCAAAAAGATTGACAGGACGTACCAACATCGTGGCTTTTAATGAGTCATACCACGGCTCTACACAGGGCGCTTTGAGTGTAATGGGCAGTGAGTACTGGCGAAATGCATACAGGCCTTTGTTGCCAGGTGTTTACCATATTGAGCACAATGTGATTTCACAACTGGATGTTATTGATGGCAATACTGCTTGTGTAATTGCTGAACCTATTCAGGCGGAGAGAGGGGTGCTTAGTCCATCCATTAAATGGGTGAAAGCCTTGAGAAAAAAATGTGATGAAACGGGTGCGTTGTTGATTCTCGATGAAATACAAACGGGATTCGGCAGAACAGGTACTTTGTTTGCTTTTGAACAATACGGAGTGATTCCTGATATCTTGTTGCTGGGGAAAGCAATCGGTGGTGGAATGCCACTTGGGGCTTTTGTGGCTGAACGGGAGCGCATGATGGCATTTGCAGACAATCCAATCTTGGGTCATATTACCACATTTGGTGGACATCCAGTTTCTTGTGCGGCTGGACTTGCGGCGCTTGAATATTTGTTGGAAAAAAATTTAATGAATTCCGTTGAAAGTAAGAGTGGATTGTTTAAAAAGCTGCTTAAACACCCAATGATTCTGTCATTTAGGTCTGCTGGTTTGTTGATGGCCATTGAATTTGATTCGTATGAAACAAATAAAAAAGTAATAGATTCTTGCATTGAGCAGGGGTTGTTTACTGACTGGTTTTTGTTTGCTTCTCATTGCATGCGTATTGCACCGCCATTGATTATGACAGATCAGGAAATCCACTTGGCTTGTGAAATCATCATCAGTGCTTGTGATAAAATCAAGCCTGAAAAATCAGGTAATTAAAAGGAAAATCGGAAACTTCCAAAAATGCCAAACTTCTTGTAATCCTCAACAGGGAAAGGTTTCGGCAATACTCTCCAAACAAAATCAATCCTGAAAAACCGGAAAATATTGTCCACCCCAGTGCCTACTTCCATGTAGGTTTTGCCACTAAGGCTTGTAAATGGTGTTCCTGGATACATGTTCAGCGCCTTGTTCGCATTGCTTAATCCGCCACATAGCATTTTCGCATTCCAGAACTGACGGAATTTCAAGTATTTGTTCATGGGAATAAACTTGAATATACCACTTCCAAAATTATGTTCAATGTTCAAACCTGCATATTGATCTGCGATATATTCAAATCGATTCATCAGGTTGAATGCATATTTGTTATAATAATAAATTTCGTTACCAGGTGCAACAGACAAGAGCATGTATGGTAGTTTTCCGTTTATTTTCCCTGCGTATAAATTGTAATAGAAACTTCCTGCTGGCGGAATTTTGACATAGTCTGATACACTGAGATTTATTTTGTTGTAGCTGTAGTTGCTATTGAAAACATTTTTAACACCAGTTGAAATCAATAGCTCCACAATCGGAAAATCACTGCCTAAGCTAGTTCTGAAAAAATCGTCTTGGAGAAATCTTTCCAAATACGCCATCCTGAATTTTGCATTGATTTCAACATTGTTGAAACTGCCCGGATCTTCTGTGATGGGGAAACTTTTTTTAAGAGGAAGGTTGCTGATCGGGTTGAATACCTTTCTGTGCATATTCAATGTAAAGGAGAACCCATTTTTCCATTCCTTGAAAAATTCTAATTTTTGCTGCTCTATGGAAATCAGTTTTATTGGCACATTGGCTTTTCTGAATGCAAGCGCAAACAAATTATCATATCCAATTTCATCATAATAAGATTGGCCATAGTCCATATCTTTTTTATAGATTGCCCTGATGCTGCTTCTTGGGTTCTTTCCTATCATGTATAGTGCTTCTAGCTTGCCTTTTAGCTTCTGGTCCAGCGTTCCATAAGCCAAATAAGTTGATAGGTAAATTTTTCTGCTGAAATGATAGTTAGTTCCCACATCAAACCTAAATCGCAGGCCTTCATAATTGTTGCCGCTGATCCAATTCATCCATGGCCCAATTTCATAATTGCCCACATATTTATACCCAGACCCAATGAATTTTAACCAATCTGAATATTTTTCAAAAGCAGGCATTTTTAACAAAGTGTCTGCCATTTTATAAATGTTGATTTCATTTTTATTGAGCGAATCATGCCTGCTCGCTACCCAAAAACTATCAGACTGCTCAAGCGCATCATCAGCTACTAAAATGATTTCTTTTCTTTTGTCTTCAACCGAGTTTGGTGCTATCAACCGCTGTAAACTATCAATATCAAATCTTACATTTTTATATGTAGTTGTTTTTCTGCCAATCAAGCTCAAACTTTTCTTACCGGTAACAATGAAATCTGCCACAAATTTATCCTTGCTAAGGAACCAAGTGGAATCGTTTATTAAGCTGAATTCTTGAACGAGGCTTAGCTTTTCAATAAAATTGATGTTTGAGCCTGGTGAAACTTGTAGGTTCATTTTTTGCACAGCAAAGCTGCTATCTGCTATCCATGCATCGCCTTGAAAAGTATTTTCCCCTTTCCTTTTTGGAAAGAATACCAAATGAAAAAACCTTTTGCCTGCAACATATTGGGTGTCTGGCACCTTATAGTGATAGTAAAGGTCGCCATCATTGCTAATGGGACTAACATAATCCTTGTCGAAAACTGGAATAAAGTTCTTGTAAATATTGATGTTTTGATAGGTGCCTCCAAGAAATTTACTGACACTCTCGTTTTTTAATCCAACTGTTTTGCTTGCACGAATCTGTTCAATTGTTTTTAGCGGATTTTTTTGCTTGTAATAATCAGAAATGCTTTCCACCATGTAAATGGGAAGGATGGGGGATGCTTCTGAAACAGTATCAATGTTGTTTAAAATAAATTTGAAAGGCTTGGGTGGCAAAATGCTTTTTTGCATTTTTTCTACATTCACATGGTTTAGATCCAACTCCAACTTGTTGTATGATTCATAGGCATAGTTTTTTAGGTTGCTTATATCATGTTGGTCTTTGTATTTTACTATTCTTCTCCAAAGCAATAAACCCCTTCCTATTTTGCTTTTGACAACAACTTCATTGATGTTTTTTTTTCTCTCCATTTTGATGATAACATCCAGCTTGATTTGTGTGGTATCAAGGAATGCAACATAATCTTCAAAGCCAGCATAGCTGATTATTAACGTGTCAGAGGGCCATTGCCCCAAGTAGAATTTGAAGTTTCCTGCCGAATCGCTGAGTTTTGAGAAATTTGTACCCTTGAAATTTACTGTTGCAAACGGGATGACTTCATCCGAATGGATATCACGCACAATGCCATGCAACTGTTTTTGTTGTGCTTGGATATACTGTAAGGGATTTAAAAAAAGTATCAACAAAAAAACAAATAGTCCCTTCTTCCTCATTTTGCAAAGGTAAGAATCAATCAAAAAAAGAAAGAAGGTACTATGTTAATTTTATTTGCTTAAATGCATGCTTCTCTCTTTGTAGAGCGTTCTGAAATATGGATCCCTAAGGTCTTTGATGAATCGAATGGCTTCACCTGTTGATTTCATTTCTGGTCCTAATTCCTTGTTCACACCAGGGAATTTATCAAAGCTGAAAACAGGTTCTTTTATGGCAAACCCTTCCAGTTTCTTTTCGTAGGTAAAATCAGTTATTTTATGCGTTCCCATCATGATTTTAGTGGCAATATTCAAATAAGGAATTTGATATGCTTTTGCGATGAATGGGGTTGTTCTCGACGCACGTGGATTGGCTTCTATCACAAATACTTGACCGCCTTTAATAGCAAACTGTATGTTGATTAAGCCTCGTATATCAAGCGCCCTGGCAATTTTTTCTGCATAAAATTCCATAGTGGTAACTGCAAGTGGTGTGAGGTTGAATGCGGGCAAAACAGCATTGCTGTCTCCACTGTGGATTCCTGCGGGTTCAATGTGTTCCATCACACCCATTACATGAAAATTCTCTCCGTCAAAAATGCCATCTATTTCAGCTTCTTGACATCTGTCGAGGAAATGGTCAATCAAAATCTTGTTATCTGGGAGATGTTTCAATAAACTCACCACAGCCTGTTCTAGTTCTTCGTCGTTGAGCACAATCCTCATTCTTTGACCACCCAACACATAGGAAGGCCTCACCAATACAGGGAATCCCACTATTTTCGCAACCTCTATGGCATCATCTACATCATGCGCTGTACCATAGTCGGGATATGGAATACCCAAGCTTTTTAACATATCACTGAACCTGCCTCTGTCTTCTGCAATGTCCATATTGTCGTAAGAAGTGCCTATGATTTTCACCCCTTTTTTGTGCAGTTTTTCTGCCAGTTTCAAGGCTGTTTGTCCACCCAATTGTACAATGACCCCTTCAGGTTTTTCGTGTTCAATCAGTTCCCAAAGGTGTTCCCAAAAAACGGGCTCAAAATACAGCTTGTCTGCAACGTCAAAATCTGTAGATACAGTTTCTGGGTTGCAATTCATCATAATGGCTTCGAATCCGCATTCCTTGATGGCAAGCAATCCATGTACACAACAATAATCAAACTCAATGCCTTGCCCTATTCTGTTTGGTCCTGAACCGAGTACAATTATTTTTTTCTTGTTGCTTGGCTTGCTTTCATTCGTGCCTTGGTTCTCAAAACTACTGTAGAAGTAAGGGGTTTTTGCCTCAAACTCTGCTGAACAAGTGTCAACCATTTTGTATACCCTGCTTATGCCGGCAGCCTTTCTTTTTTCATACAAATCATCTTCTTTGCCGTCTTGCATGATTTTGCAAATTTGATCATCACTGAACCCGTTTTGTTTGGCTTTTTTGATGAGGTCTAATGGCAGGCTTTCCATTTTGAACTTTGCAATCTCTTTTTCAATGTCTACGATTTTTTGAATTTCATAGATAAACCACCTATCAATTCTTGTAGCCTGACAAATTGTTTTCACACTGATGCCTAACATAAGGGCATCTTTAATTCTAAAGATCCTATCCCACTTCGGGGTTTTCAAGTATTCAACTATCTCATCAGCATGCATTAAACTTTTTCCGTAATATCCAAGTCCAACTGCATTGTTCTCTAAACTCTGACAAGCTTTTTGGATGGCTTCCGTAAAGCTTCTTCCAATCGCCATAACTTCTCCCACAGATTTCATCTGCAGCCCAAGGGTGTCATTTGCCCCTTTGAATTTATCAAAATTCCATCTAGGAACTTTAACTATTACATAGTCTAAGGCTGGTTCAAAAAAGGCTGAAGTTGTTTGTGTGATTTGATTTTTCAATTCATCCAATGTATAACCGAGGGCCAATTTGGCGGCTACTTTTGCAATCGGATAACCGGTGGCTTTTGAAGCCAGTGCAGAAGATCGACTCACACGTGGATTGATTTCAATTGCAATGATTTCTTCCGTTTCAGGATTAAGAGCAAATTGCACATTGCAACCTCCTGCAAAGTTGCCTAAGTCGCGCATCATCATGATGGCAGTATTTCTCATCAGCTGAAAAGCTGTATCACTTAATGTCATGGCAGGTGCAACAGTAATTGAGTCACCTGTATGTACACCCATTGGGTCAAAGTTTTCTACCGTACAAATAATGGCCACATTGTCGCTCGAATCTCGCAACAATTCCAATTCAAATTCTTTCCATCCTAAAACAGCTTCTTCAACAAGCACTTCATGAATAGGGGAGGCAGACAAACCACGGTTTAATGCTTCGTCGAGGTATTCTTTGCTTAAAACAAATCCGCCTCCAGTTCCACCGAGGGTAAATGAGGGGCGAATTACCAATGGAAATCCAATTTCTTGGGCAAATTCTTTCCCTTCTAAAAATGAATTTGCCGTTTTGGCTGTGGCAACTGGCACTCCCAATTGAATCATCCACTGCCTGAATTTTTCTCTGTCTTCTGCCTTGTCAATGGCCTTTATGTCTACACCAATCAGCCTGACATTGTATTTTTCCCAGATTCCCAATTCCTCTGCTTCTTTTGCCAAGTTTAAGGCTGTTTGTCCACCCATCGTTGGCAAAACAGCATCTATGTTGTTTTCTTTGAGTATTTGTTCAATGCTTTCTGTATTCAATGGAAGCAGATAAACCCTGTCAGCCATCATTGGGTCTGTCATGATGGTTGCGGGATTGGAATTGATGAGGATTACCTCTATCCCTTCCTCTCGAAGGCTTCTGGCAGCCTGGGTTCCTGAATAATCAAACTCACATGCTTGTCCAATAACAATGGGACCTGAACCGATGATAAGTACTGAATGGATAGAATTGTCTTTTGGCATGTGTTTGACTTTAATTTATTGCGATGAGGGCATAAAAAAACCGGGATGTTCCCGGAGTGCAAATGTAAGTGATGTGCCTTGTTTTTTAAAAGATTAATTTCTTATTCAGTATTTCTGTGTAAATCTGTTGAAAAAAAGTGGAAAATCAGGCTTGGTTGTGATAGGCTGCCATCTCGTAGTCTTCTACAATCATTTTATTGTTTCTTTCAGGAAGAAGAATGGCGTCATTCATGGGAAGTTCTTCCTTCTTTTTTGAGAATCCAGCCAACGCCAAAACTGAAGCCCAAAGCAATAAAAATTTTCTAAATATTTTTTTCATTTATCTGTTTGTTATTAGATAGACAACCTTGGATCCAATTATGTTGTATGGGAAACATTTATTTTTATAGAAAATTGTGCCTTTTTGTTGATTATTCAACGGTTTAAGTGTTAATAGGTATTTCGATTGTTGCTTTTTGATAAATTGAGGCAATCATTGTCTATAAACAAACACCGTTTTTGAAGTCTGGCTGTCTTAGTTTTGCAGCATGAAAAGAAGCTATTTTTCTATTTTTTCGGTTTTCCTGTTTTTTTCATTTCACAGTGCCGCACAAATCAAGCAGGAGCTCGGTTATTTTTCATTCCCTATGTCAATCAAGCCGAAACTGAATGCAAATTTTGGTGAAATGCGTCCGAACCACTTTCACATGGGGCTAGATCTTTCAACCGAATCAAGAGAAAATCTGCCAATATATGCCCCAGCAGACGGTTATATTGCAAGAATCAAGATTGAGCAAGGTGGATTCGGTAGGGCTTTATACCTGAATCATCCCAATGGCTTAACTACATTGTTTGCTCACATGAACAGGTTTATCCCGGCTGCAGAACAACACCTTCGGTTAAAGCAATATGAACAGGAAAACTGGAAAATCGACCTGAATATTCCGGAAGGAATTTTGCCTGTAAAAAAAGGGCAATTGATTGGCTATAGCGGCAATACAGGTGCCTCCCAGGGGCCTCATGTTCATTTCGAAATCAGGGATACCCAAACAGAAGACTGTTACAATCCGCTTCGGTTACAATTTCCTATTCACGATCTGATTCCGCCTTTACTTCACAAGTTGGTTTTTTATGACCGAGATAAAAGCATTTATGAACAATCTCCTTTGTCTATCCCTTTAAAAAAAGTCGGCAACACATACAAACCAATAGGTATAATTTCTCTGCCCTTTTCAAAAGCCTTCATTGGCATACAGGCAATCGATAGAATTACTGGGGCTCCTAACCAATACGGCATTTTTAAAGCGGAGCTTTATGATGACCAGCAGTTACTCACATCTTTTACATTGGATAGCATTGGATATGATAAAACACGGTATCAAAATGGACATATTGATTACTTGTCAAGGTCAAAAGGTGCTGGTTTTTATCAAATGCTTTTTCCTCCAACTGAATTTGGAGCAGGGATTTATTCACCTGTCGGAGCAAAAAAATGGATTGATCTTCTTTCAACTCCTTCAACATACACGTTGAATGTTTATGATGCGTTTGATAATTTCTCAACAGCGTCATTTGAAATACAATCTGTTGATAAAAAAGCACCTGAACTTGTTCGAGATGGATCAAAAATGACACCTGGCATCATCAATATTTTTGAAAACGAGTTGGTTCGTTTTGTTTTTAAAGAGGATGCTTTTTATGATGCTTTTCATTTTTCATACAACGCTTATTACCCAGTTGAAAAAGACGCGGTTTCTTCTGTCGTTCAAACGCTGCCTGAATACATCCCAGTTCAAAGCTATTTTAGCGTCAGCATCAAACCCAACAGGGATATGGCTTTGCTCAATTCCGATAGGATAGTTATGGAAAGGAAATATCGTGGTAAAATAGAAGTCAAGAAAGCCACCAAAGAGAAAGGGCTTTTCTGTGCTCAGTTTCGAGATTTTGGTCATTTTAAGTTGTTGGAAGACCTTCAGCCTCCTGTGATTCTGGCCAATGTTTTTTCAGGGAAACTGGTTAGTGGAAACACAAAAATCGTAATTGATGTTTCTGATAACAACAGGGTGATTAAAGATTTTAGAGCGATGATAGACGGACAATGGGTGATGTTTTTGCCATCTGGAAATAGATTTTCTTATTATCCTGATGAACATTTTCCTGCTGGTGAACATAAATTGTCTGTAGTTGTTTATGATGAAGCTGGCAATATGGCCGCTAAAGAATGGAATTTAAAAAGATAAAATTTTTATGGAAGAAATTACACAAGGCATGAAAGCCCCAGCATTCTCATCAATTGATCAACATGGGGAATCAATTAAACTATCTGACTTTAAAGGGAAGAAACTAGCGCTTTATTTTTATCCCAAAGACAGCACAAGCACCTGTACTGTTCAGGCATGTAACTTGAGGGATGGATTCAAAGAATTGGAAAAAAAAGGAATTGTTGTAGTTGGCGTAAGTCCTGATGACGAAAAATCTCACCTGAAATTCATTGCAAAAAACGAACTTCCTTTCCGAATTATTGCGGATACCGATAAGAAATTAGTGCAAGATTATGGCGTTTGGGCAGAAAAATCCATGTACGGTAAAAAGTACATGGGGGTCATTAGAAAGACCTTTCTAATTGATGAAAATGGATTGATTGTTAAGATACTCGACAAACCCAAAGTGAAGGAGCATTCAGCTGAAATTGCCCAAGGGTTTGGTGCATAATATCAAAAAACCCAGGATACTTCTCCAAAAACATATTCTCTTTCGAAACCTTGTTCTACAACAAGGTTTCCTTTTTTGTTGACTCCCTTAATCAACGCATCAAATTGGATGTTGTCTTTTTTTAAAGTCACTGATTGCCCCTTTTTATAAAGGGCATCATTGTACTGTGATATCAACCAATCAAGAGGACTTTCCCCCACTTTATTCAATATTGAATCAAGTTCTATGCATAATTCCTTGGCCAGCAAAATGGGATCAAAGGTTTTGCCTGTGATTTGCTTCAGGGATACCGGCTGCCTCTCCATTTTTTCAAATGTTGTTTGGTTGATGTTAATGCCTATTCCAATTACTGAATAATCCCAATTGTTTCCCTTGATGACATTTTCAATCAAGACCCCCCCTGCCTTTCTGTCACGCCAATAAATGTCATTAGGCCATTTAATGCTGGTTTCATCACCAGCATATTTTTTTAACAATTTGTAAGCAGCTAGGGAAGTTGCGAAGGAAAAAATCACCTGTTCATACACTGTTAAGCCCCTAGAATCTGTATATATGCTCATCACAATGTTCTCTCCTGGCTTGCTTTCCCAGGTTTTTGACCTTTGTCCTTTGCCTTGGGTTTGTTCCAAAGCAAAAAAAACAGATCCATAAGGGAGATTTCCCAATTTGGCCATTGTCATGGCATGGTTATTGGTACTATCTACCTTCGGTAATACAACAAATGGTTGGCCTATCTTGTACATGAGGGCAGGATTGAAATTAATCCGTATTTTTGAGCAAGATAAAAAGAAATAATCCAATTGGTTACGCGTTATTTAGCGGTAATCAATAAAAAGAAAAACTTCTTTTATAAAAAACGCATTCAATTAAACTTATTCATTTGGCATCAACATCCGCAGTAGCTGAACCGCAAAAGAAAATTAGCAGATTAACCCGAAACAGCAAATTACTCAAGGTTATCCTCCAGTCAATTCATGATAAAAAAGGAGAGCGCGTAGTTTCCATAGACCTAAGAAAGGTTACGGAAGCCGTAACAGACTTCATCATCGTATGTGAAGCTTCATCCACCGTTCAAGTAAGGGCCATTGCAGATTGGATTGAAATGCAGGTGAAAGAGGAATGTGGTGAGTACCCATATAAAAGGGAAGGTATTGGCGTCACCCAATGGGTATTGGTAGATTACGTGAATGTTGTTGTTCATGTTTTTCTGTCTGAAACCCGTAAGTTCTACAGATTGGAAGAGTTGTGGAGTGATGGAATTTCCCAAGAAGAAATTGAAGAAAGTGCAGAAAAGCCTGCCGCCAAGCCAAAAAAGGAGCCTAAAGAAGCGGCAGCGAACAAAAAGAAGCCAAAAACATTATAATAACAAAGAGGCCAACATGAATCAGGAAGATCAAACCAATGAAAAGAAGTCAGGTCCATTTCAAGGATTTAGACGTAAAAAAGATAAAGATGGTAAGCCCATAGGCAAAGGGCCTAAATTCAGTTTTTACTGGATTTATGTTGCTGCGGTAATCATGCTGATTGGGTATCAGGTGTTAAGGGGAGTTAACCCCGACGCCAAAAATATCACAGAATTGGAGTTCAAGCAGAAAATGCTCGTGAACAATGATGTGTTGAAATTGGAACCAGTTAAAAACAAGGGTGTTATCCGTGTTTATATTATCAAAGACAGTTTGTCAAAACCAGCCTATCAAGATTTGTTGGGTGACAAATTGGTGTTTGCCCAAAAATCGAAGGGCCCACACTTCCAATTTAGTTATTCAAAAGTGGATGATTATCAGGAGAACCTTGATAAATATTTTGAACTTAATCCTACTGTTAAGCCAGTCCCAGTTGATCCGATCAGCGATCCTGAGTTTTTCGGACCACTCGTAAATTTCTTATTTCCTTTGTTGATGTTCGGCTTACTATTCGTTCTCATGATGAGGAAGATGGGTGGTGGTGCCGGCGGTGGAGGCGGCGGCGGAGGAATTTTCAATATCGGAAAATCCAAGGCACAGCTGTTCGATAAAGGAACGAAAGTAAACATCAATTTTAATGATGTTGCAGGACTTGAAGAAGCAAAGCAGGAAGTAATGGAAATTGTTGATTTCCTTAAAAATCCAAAAAAATATACAGCACTTGGAGGTAAAATACCAAAGGGAGCTTTATTGGTTGGTCCTCCAGGTACCGGTAAAACATTGCTTGCAAAAGCCATGGCCGGAGAAGCACAGGTTCCGTTCTTTTCAATGTCTGGTTCAGACTTTGTTGAGCTTTTTGTGGGTGTCGGTGCAAGCCGTGTTCGTGACTTGTTCAAACAAGCCAGAGAAAAAGCTCCGTGTATCATTTTCATTGATGAGATTGATGCAATAGGACGCGCTCGCGGAAAAAACATGATGATGAGCAATGACGAGCGTGAAAATACGCTTAATCAATTGCTTGTTGAAATGGATGGTTTTGGTGGGGATAGTGGTATCATCATCTTAGCAGCAACCAACCGCCCTGATGTTTTAGACAGTGCCCTATTAAGACCAGGCCGCTTCGATCGCCAGATCAGCATAGACAAGCCTGATGTAAAGGGTAGGGAAGAAATATTTCATGTGCATCTGAAGCCAATAAAGCATTCGGACAAGCTTGCTATCCATAAGTTGGCAGAGCAAACTCCTGGGTTTGCCGGTGCAGACATCGCCAATGTGTGTAATGAAGCCGCATTGATTGCTGCACGTAAAGGAAAGTCAGAGGTTGAAATGGATGATTTCCAAGATGCAATTGATCGAGTTATCGGTGGATTAGAAAAGAAAAACAAGATTATCCTTCCAGAAGAGAAAAAAATCATTGCATACCACGAAGCCGGTCATGCCGTTTGTGGTTGGTATCTTGAACATGCATATCCTTTGTTAAAGGTAACAATCGTTCCACGTGGAGTTGCTGCACTTGGCTATGCTCAATACACGCCAAAAGAGCAGTACCTATATAATGTTGAACAGCTTACAGACCAAATGTGTATGACACTTGGTGGTAGGGCTAGTGAGGACATCTTTTTTGGTAAAATTTCTACTGGTGCACAAAATGACCTTCAGCAAGTAACCAAGATCTCTTATGCAATGATTACCGTTTATGGCATGAGTGCAAAAGTTGGAAATGTAAGCTTCTACGATCCTCAACAAGAGGCTACTTTTACCAAGCCATACAGTGAGGAAACAGGCAAGATTATTGACCAGGAAGTGAGGGATTTAGTTGACAAAGCCTACCAAAGAACAAGGGCTCTTCTTACCGAAAGAAGAGAAGAAGTGGAAAAAATTGCACTTGCCCTTTTGGAGCGCGAGGTTTTGCATCAACAAGATGTAGAAGACCTAATTGGCAAAAGGCCTTATGAGGAAAAGAAAATATTTGCCAGTGATTCAGCTGAAACAATCGATGTTGTTCATGAAACACCTGTTGAAGGGCATGTGGCTGAATTACCGCCAACTCCTGAAAACACCGCTTCTGAAGAACAAAAACCTGAGTAAGCATGAAAGCCTCGTCAGCCAGAGAGAGCATCCTTAAAAATATCAGAAAGGCCTTAATACAGCCTACCCCTCAGCCTTTTCAAGCAATTGAAAAGGCTGAGTTTTCGTTTAAACAACCCGACGAAGACCTAGCAATCCTTTTTGCGGAGAAATTTACTTCCCTCCTCGGCCGTTTTTCTTTTTGTGAAAATGAACAAGATCTTTGCCACCAACTTGCCCATTTATTTACAGACCAACAGTGGCAAGAAATATATTGTGTGGATGAAAATATCAAAGAAACACTGACTTCTTTTGGTCTAAAATCATTTTCAGATAAGGCCCTTGCTGATTCTGATGTATCTATCACGAGTTGCGAATTGTTGGTGGCAAGAACAGGATCGATGGTGCTCAGCAGCACCGCATCTTCAGGAAGAACGACCAGTGTTTATGCGCCTATCCATATTTGCATCGCAACATCAAGTCAGCTGGTTTATGATGTAAAAGACGCATTGGTTTTTTTACAAAAAAAATATGGCAACCAATTGCCCTCACAAATTTCCTTTGCTACAGGTCCTAGCAGAACAGCCGACATAGAAAAAACATTGGTTGTCGGTGTTCATGGTCCAAAAGAAGTTTATTGCTTTTTGCTTGATAAGTAACTGACTAAAACATTCAATTACATTTACTGAGTATATTTGATGATGCAAATTCCAGCTGGGAAAAAAGTGTATTTTTTATCAGACTTCCACCTCGGTGCTCCTAATCACGCGGCCAGCTTGGCCCGTGAAAAGAAAATCGTTTCATTCCTGCAAAAAATCTCAGTGGATGCAGCTGAGATTTTTATTGTAGGTGATTTATTCGATTTTTGGTTTGAATATAGGAGTGTGGTTCCTAAAGGCTATGTTCGCATCCTTGGGAAAATGGCCGAATTAACGGATAGAGGAATTCCAATTCACTTTTTTACAGGCAACCATGACATGTGGATGTCTGGTTATTTCGAAAAAGAACTCAACATTCCTGTTTATCATGAGCCCAAAGTGTTTTCTTACAACAACAAATCATTTTACGTTGGACACGGAGACGGCTTAGGGCCAGGGGATCATGGATATAAGTTCATCAAAAAGATTTTCAGAAATCCTGTCTGTAAGTTTTTATTTGGACTTATTCCCCCGCATTTAGGGACAGGAATTGCCAGCTATCTAAGCAGAACAAGCCGTTCAGCCACGGGCAACAGAGATGAAAAATTCATGGGAGAAGATGGTGAGTGGTTGATAAGTTATTGCAAAGAAATGCTGACAAAAGTCAAGTACGATTATTTCATATTTGGCCATAGGCATCTACCCATTGATTTTGATTTGGGTAGTGAAAGCCGTTATGTTAACTTAGGTGATTGGTTGAAATACGACTCCTACGCTGAATTTGATGGCAATGATCTTTATCTAAAGTATCTGGGATATGAATAAATACCTCATCTTTTTGTTGTGCTTTTCGGGTATCATACATTTTGCTAAAGGCCAAAATAACCTAAATCCCATTTTTGAAAAAAAAATAAGCGGATCATTTTCTTATTTTAAGAGGGATGAAAGTGGAAATATTTTTGCTATAACATCCACTGGTCAATTGAAAAAGTACAATGCGAATCTAGATTCAATGGGTGTTTTTAATGACATCCGAAATTTTGGTAATATCGATAATGTAACCTCAATCAATTCTTTGAGAACTTTGCTTTTCTTCAAACAGTTTAGAATTATTTTGTTGCTTGATAGATTGATGCAGGTGGTGAACAAAATAAATTTGAGTAAAATACAAGTGTTTCAAGTGCAAGCAGTAACTCAAAGCTATGATAACAATATTTGGGTATTTGATGAGCAAGAAAGCAAATTGAAAAAAATCAGCGAAGACGGTAAATTGATTTTCGAATCAGCTGATTTGCGTCTTGCATTTTCAGAAGCAATTGAACCCAATGCGATTTTTGACCAAGGGGGTTTTGTTTATTTGTACGACCCATTGAAAGGCTTGTATGTATTCGATTATTACGGAGCACTGAAAAATAAAATTGCCCTTTTGGGCTGGCGGGATGTGCAATTTGTGGGGAATGGTTTTTTTGGGAAAAAGGATGATAAAATACTCGTTTATAAACAAGGTACGCTAAACATCACTGAAATCAATATACCTGAGCCATTGGATAAGGCGCTTAAATTACAGTTTTCCTCCTTGGGTTGCATGGCTTTATTTGATGATGGCATTTATTCTTTTCAGTGGAATAAATAAAAAAAGAGATGATGAAAGAATTTATGAATCAATTTTTTTTGAATAATCCTGTATCCGACTATCTCATTGTTGCAGGAATTTTATTGCTGATTTTTTTGTTTAAAAAGCGGGCTAGCAAAAATATCACTCGATTGGTTTTTTTTATCTTTCGTAAACTAGGCAGAAGAATCAATGAACAGGATTTTTTTGATCTAGTTCTTGCACCTTTGGAAAATTTTATTGTTTTCCTGACAATTGATTTAGCATTTAGCAGCCTCGTTTTCCCAAGTGTTTTCAAGTTTAAAATCCTAAAAATCAGTTCTCCTCAATTTGTTGATGGCATCGCCACGGGATTGGTCATATTTTTTTTCTTTCATACCCTTCTTCGCGTAATCGATTACATGTCGATTGTCATGGAAAAGAAAGCAAATCTGTCGCAAGATTTTTCAGACAACCAGCTCATCATTTTCTTTCGGGAGTTTTTAAAAGTACTTGTGATTATTGTGTGCATCTTGGTTATCATTCGATTTGTGTTTCATCAGGATATCACAAAACTGTTGGCAGGATTAAGTCTTGCCGGTGCTGCCATTGCCCTCGCTGCAAAAGAAAGTTTGGAGAACCTGATCGCCTCTTTTATTATATTCTTTGACAAACCCTTTGGTGTAGGCGATGTGTTGAAAGTTCATCAAGTAGCCGGTACAGTAGAAAAAATTGGACTTCGAAGCACCAGAATTAGAACAATCGAAAAAACGTATGTAACCATCCCCAACAAGCAAATGGTTGACAGCATTGTCGATAATATTTCACTCGGTTCAAAAAGGAGGCATGAATTACAACTTCAAATTGAATTAAAAGCAAAGTCAACTGACTTGAAATCTCTGATAGATGAATTACAGGTGAAACTATCCCAATTCAAGACAGAGAATGTTTCCGTTTTCATGGGGGATATTCGCCCTGATGCATATGTTATCACCATTGAGTATTTTACGGAAATGTCCACCATTGCAGAATTTAACGCAATGAAGCAGCAGATAAATTTAATGATTCTAGATGCTATGGAAAGCAGGGGTTTGGGGATGGCTGGGAAAGATAAAATACTGAGCGGCAGGATTTATCCCTAGAAAGATAGACCGGCTTTCAATTCCATGAGCATGCCTTTTATTTTTTTCAGGCTTTCTATGGCTGCAAATTTCTCATTGACATTCTTTCCTTTTTTAATGAACATCTTCGCTCCCTCAATGGTATATTTCCTTTCTCTCAAGAGAAAGTAGATGAGCTTTAAATTCTTAACGTCTTCAGGCCTAAAAAGACGGTCTCCTTTTCTGTTCTTTCTTGGCTTTAGAATGTCAAATTCATTCTCCCAAAAACGAAGCAATGATACTTTCACATTGAACATGGCAGCAACTTCACTTATTGGATAGTATTGTTTGCTGAACAGGATTTCGTCGTCAGGAATATTAATCAGTAAAACATCTGCTTGGAACTGACTGATTGGATGCCTTCCCCTGTTGCTTTTAACTGTCGCAGGCTCCAATTCGGAAACCTCTTTAGGAAAAATCTCCAAGGTTATTTCTTGGGTTGTTTCTGGAAGGATCTGAACAATTTCTTCTTTGATCATGTCATGTTGCTCTTCCCTTGACTGGATTGCTTCAACAACTTGAATAGGCTCAGTGATTATTTCAGTTATGACCTTTGGTACTCTCAATCCACGCTTTTCTTTCACCGGCTCAGGAATTACTTCAGGAACTACTTCTGGAATTACTGCTGGAACTACTTCAGAAACTTCTTCAGGAGCTACTTCTGGAATTACTTCTGGAACTACTTCTTGAATTACTGCTGGAATTACTTCAGAAACTACTTCAAGAATTACTTCAGGAATAGCGATAGGGGTTGGAAGTTCTTCAGGCTGAATTTCTTGAATGATGATTTTGCTAGCCACGGGAAGTATTTCCGCAAACAAATCCAAAGCAATGGTTTTTCTGACTTCTGATCCCGCTTTTGTCACAATCTCAGGAATGACCCCAGTACTCACTTTAGTCTTAGCCTTGGTTTTCTTTTCCTTTTTGACTTCAGGAGAAGCATTTGGTAATGATTCAGTCTTTTTTTCTTTTTCGGTTTCTACCTTATTCTTGGAATCAACTGTTTCTGAAATAATGGTAGAAGGCGGCACCAACCTGTATTTTTTAGGACCGGGTACAACTTCTTTTATTGGAGCTATAATGGGTGCTTCAATAGGTTCTTCTCCAAATAAATCAAGTTGCATTATCATAAAAAGGACAAAAGTTATTGGGTGAATCAAATAGGAAACGAGTACTT
>JBILHX010000185.1:0-4115 GCA_044350285.1 Chitinophagaceae bacterium
CTCCTATTTCTTGGTGCTGGGCACGTGCTGTAAAAACTGCAAAAATCAACAATAAGCTGAAGAAACGATGCTGTAATTTCATGCTTACTTGTTATTTTATTTCCTCAAAGTCAATTTCATCAGAAGATTTGGCAGCCTTGTTTTTAGCCATTGGTGCAGCGCATCCTGAAGCACCACAACAACCTGTATTGCTTAGTCCCATTAATAGCAATAGTGCTCCTATCCATCCCATCATGCTGTCCTTGCTAACAATTGCATAAATGACTGCCGCTATGCCCAATGCCACCCTAAAAATTCTGGCAGGATTCCAATTGTTTGTCAAAATATTTTTCATGGTATTAGATTTTATTGTCGAGTACATTCCATGGACCACCATTGTAACATTCAATTCCTTCTTCTTTAAGAATTGACATGGCCATGCCACTTCTGCTGCCACTCCTACAGCACGTTATCACCACCTTATTTTTTCTTTTGAGTTCATCCGCTTTGTTTTCAATTTGATCAAGCGGGATGTTGATTGAGCCTTGGATATGACCGCTGTTAAATTCATCAACGGTGCGTACATCTAAAATAATCGCACCATTTTTTACAAGTTCTGCAAAATCTGAATCCCCTTTAGAGGAATGTTGTCCATTGAATACTGAGAGCATATTATTAGATTTAGAAATAAAAAAATAAAACCGACCAATAAAAATTTGAAAAAACAAAATTTTCTGTTTAGAAAACTCATTGTTTTGAGGTTTCACTCAAACCAGATTTATCCATTTTCCTTAGTGATGTTATGCAAAGATGGAAATAGTTTTTAAAAAAGAATGTGACGGATGTCACGCAGCAAAAAATCAATTTTTCTTTCCGAAAAATCTAATTACGGACCCTTTTCCAACATGATAAATTCCCTCATTCAAATCAACTTCTGTTTGAGTCAATTCAAGTTGAGAAAAGTTGTTGAAATCATTTTTCATATCATCCAAAGAGTACAACATGGAAAGTTCTCTAGGTCCACCAACACTGGGGTACAGACTTTGATAAGGAAGATGATCCTTGCTGAAAGATTCTAGTATTACATGTCCTCCTGATTTGAGGGACTGGCTGAGTTTTTTGTGAAAGGATGAACGAACATCTTGATTAAAATGAGCATAAATCAGTGCAATGGCGTCAAAAGAATCGGCTAGATAGCTACTTTCATCCATGCTCTGAACGATATAATTGATCGCAACACCATTTTTTTGGGCGAGCAGGTCTGCTTTTCTTTTTCCTTCTTCGCTGACATCAAAGGCAAAAACATCCCATCCCAACGTTGCAGCAAAAACCGCATTTCTCCCCTCCCCTTCTGCAGGAAAAAGAATTTTTCCAGGTTGGATACTAGGCAAAACTGATTTAAGGAATTCATTGGGGGATTCGCCAAAAGCATATTCATCAAACAAGTATCTCTCGTTCCAAAATTCCTTAATTCCCATGGTGAATGCATTAATTTTGTAAAAGTAAACTCTACAAAATTAATGCATTGTAAATCCTTCGAGGATGATCAACATCATGAAATTTATGAAACCCGAAAGCAACAAAGCCGGATTGAATAACATTTATTGAATTCCAAAATTTCAGTGCTATACTTTTCTGCCTTGAATGACATTAAGCAAGATAGCAATGATTGCAATGACAAGCAATATGTGAATGACGGAACCTGCACTGTAAGCAAAAAATCCAATCACCCATCCGATTATAAGTATGACGGCCACTAAATAAAGTAAGTTTCTCATGGTGTTTTTTTTATTGAAATTTTATGTTTCTAGGAGCAAATTACACTTCACAACCTTGAAATAATGTGATGCAAAGGAGATTGAAGTATGATGAGGATCATGCCTTTGTAGAAGTGAATAAGCCAAGTGCCATGGTATGTATTCTGCTTTTCCTGGAGAACTAGAAATTGGTTCGTTTACGCTTACCCCTTCTCCACCAAACGAAACGCACGCTTAGTTTGTTCTATCTCGCTGTTACTGATTCCAAATTTCTTGGCAACGATGCGCCAGGTTGAGATTCCTTGATGTATTTCCTTTAAAATGCTTTCAGCTTTATGATTTTTCAATTGATATAAATGAGCAGTTTCTAAGGCTAAAGAAATATCTAACTCATTGCTATTTTCAGAAATATTCAAGGTTAAACCATTGCCCATTTCATTCGGATTCATGTCATATGCTGGAGACAAACGCCACCCTTTTTCTGTGAGTATAAACCCATGATTTCGCATATGGTCGTCTGTGTTCGATACCAAAATATTGTAAGCCATTCTACGCCATAGTTGTTCCAAATCTTCTTTCGCTTCAGGACAATTTTGAATGATAAATCCAACCAAATCAAGGTATCCAACACCTTCTTCATGATCAGCTGGTTGCGTATGATGAAAATTGGTCAATTGATTCTAGAACTTATTGGAAACAGCTTTTATCTTTTGCTGATTTTGTTGTGTGTAATCTGCCGTTGAAGGGTGCACTTGAATCGGTCTATTTCTGGGTTGCGCTTCTGCAAGTGTTTTTGGCTCACACCACTGTTGACCCTCTTCCGCCAAAGGTTGAAACTGCTGCGCTTGAGCGATTTTCGCATCAAAGTAATCACATCAGCTTCCGTAAGCCCAAACTGAAACAAAATGGCCCCAAAGGGGTCCTATCTTCCCATGCCATTTCAATGATGCGGTCTTGATCAATTGGGTTAATGGAGAATTTAACAATACGTCATTGAAATTGTTGGGGATGGTATCTGGTTTTCAAATCCATATTTTTAGAAGCAGCCTAGGTTTCTTATATTTATAGAATCATTGAGCAGGTGATTGATTTAAGGCGAATCTTTGGAGAAGCAAAAGCAAGTCTGTACTCAATTTACTTGAAATCAAATTGAAATCATGGAAAATCAGATTGAAATATACACATCAGCCGATGGCTGTACCCAGATTGAAGTTCATTTTGAAGGAGAAACTTTTTGGTTAAGCCTAAACCAAATTTCCAACTTATTTGAAAAGAATAAATCAGTGATTTCCAGACACTTAAGCAACATTTATAAGGATGGCGAGCTTGACAGAAGTTCAACTGTTGCAAAAAAAGCAACAGTTCAATTTGAAGCGGAACGCGAGGTAGAGAGAAAAATCGAATACTATAATCTCGATGCGATACTATCTGTCGGCTACCGTGTAAACTCTAAACGAGGCACCCAATTCCGCCAATGGGCAACAAAAAGATTAAAAGACTACTTGATTGAGGGTGTAGCAATCAATGAAAAACGCTTGGAGCAAAAGAACAAGGAAATACAAGTTCTTCATGATGGCATTCGTATTCTAAGCAGAGCAATTGAAAATCAGGCTGCAAATAATGAAAACTACGCCTGGCTGTATCAATTTAGTGTAGGCTTGCAACTACTGGACGACTATGACCACGAGTCATTGGACTCAAAAGGCAACCACACAACGAAGGCTGAATATCCTGCCATGTCTGAATACATGAAATTGGTTGATCTAATGAGAGCAGAATTCAACTCAGATGTGTTTGGCAAAGAAAAAGATGGTGGATTTGATAGTGCAGTAAATCAAATTATGCAAGGCTTTGGTGAACAAGATGCCTATCCTTCTATTGAGGAAAAGGCTGCCATGTTACTCTATCTGGTGGTAAAAAATCATGCATTTGTGGATGGTAACAAGCGAATTGCCGCTGCCTGTTTTCTTCTTTTCCTGGAGCGGAATAGCTTGCTATACACAAATGCAGGACAGACTATAATCAGTAATGAAGCTTTGGCAAGTTTAACACTGCTTGTTGCGGCAAGTAAAGCTGAAGAAATGGAAACAGTAAAAAAATTATTGATCAGTGTACTGAATAGAAATTTGAAATAAGATATAGAGCAGAAAATTCCTTAATGAATTAAAAAAATAAGCATGAGTGAAATAAAGGAAATTGCCAACGAATTAATAAAATTTAAAAATCACCCCCATTGTCAAAATAGGAAGGACTGAAAGTAATATAGCTCATGTTGTAAAACCATTTTTTTATCACTGTTAAACCAATAAACATGTCTGTTTCTGATCGTTTAAAAGCACTGAAAGAAGAAAAAGCGGCTGCTAATTTATCTGCTGCTGA
>JBILHX010000186.1:0-4109 GCA_044350285.1 Chitinophagaceae bacterium
GAAATATACTTTGAAATTGATTCGCTTGAAACAAGATCAATTTTTTTATGAAGCCTGTTTTCGAGATCAAGTTTCATGCCAACAAAACCCAATCCTATATGCTTGGAGTAGTCTAACTCAACTAAAATATCAACATCACTGTTTTCTTCAGCCTCACCTCTAGAGAACGAACCAAATAAGAATGCTCTCAAAACAGGCTTGTTCCGAAAATATTCTGCAATCATCCTTATCTCCTCACTAGAGAGTTTCATAACTTGAAATTAACCCTTTTTTATTTTCTCTAAAAAAGTGAAAGCATTTATTTGCAAATTGTACGCAAATAAAAAAGCAGCTATGAGATTACTCTTCATAACTGCTTGATTTTGTGGCTCCTCAGACTGGACTCGAACCAGTGACCCTCTGATTAACAGTCAGATGCTCTAACCAACTGAGCTACTAAGGAATTTCCCCTAAGGGGATGCAAAAATAAGGAATTTCCTTTTTAATTGAAACAATCTCAATAAAAATATCTGAGAAAAATTCAAAATGTATTTCTTGGTCGCCCAAGCCTATGTTCCTCAACGGGTTATCATCAACCTTGGTCATGTCCCATTAATTTCAAGATGCTTTGAATATTGGTCACCATTCTCCCGCAATTCCCTTTTTAATTTTTCTACCTTCATGCCATGAAAAGACCATTTTTCATCATAACCCTTTTGTGTTTTTTTACAAGCTTTCAATCAGCATCCATATCAATTCAACCAGCAGAAAATCACCCAACATTAAAAAAGACCCAAGGTTCTGGACCGAGCGACAATATACATTGCAGTATGGAGGATAAATCAGGCAACCTTTGGTTTGGAACAACAGGTGAGGGTGTTTATCGGTACAATGGGACTTCTTTTACCCAGTTTACTGTAAAAGAAGGGCTTAATAGCAACACCGTTTATTCCATTTTAGAGGATCGATCCGGTAATATTTGGATTGGAACATCAGACGGAGTTTGTCGTTTTGACGGAAAAAAAATCACACCCATATCAATCAACAGCTCTTCATTTTCATTGGGAAATACCAGCAATTATTTCAACCAAAAGTCAACAAAAAGTACCGTTTGGAGCATGCTGCAAGATAAAACAGGTAAAATCTGGTTCGGGACAGGAGACGGCGTGTATTGCTATAACGGAAAATCATTCAATCATTTTCTGTGGTATGATGGTGTGATCAACAAGGAAAAACTCCACCTGAAAATGATTGATTGCATGTTGCAAGACAAACAAGGAAATATTTGGTTCGCTTCCGGTTGTCCACCAGGTATGGAAGGCGTTTGTCGTTACGACGGTACCTCAATTAGTAGCTTTAAGCCTATTGGTGATGGTTGGGTTCGTTTAATAGTGGAAGATAAAAAAGGAAACCTCTGGTTTGGAGGAAGAAGTCATGGTAATTTCTCTTACAATGGAAAAACCTTTAGCAAGTTCACTGAAAAAACGGGGGTCGGGAATCCTTTATTGGTAGATGCTTCTGGCAATGTTTGGTTCGGTGGTGAAGAGAGACTTTCAACTGTTGAAAATGAAGGAGGCATTTGGCGCTACGATGGCAAAAGTTTTAAAAACTTCACCACTATCGACGGAATATCTAAATATGCAGTTTTTACTATGCTTCAAGACAGAAATGGAAACATTTGGTTCGGAACAAGACACACAGGTTTGTATAAGTTTGATGGGAAAACGGTTAGCCAATATTCAGAATAACCAATAATTTGTCTTTTAAATGATAATTTATGCATCAATTTAGCCTCATTTTCTCACCTTTGATTCAATAATTCCATAGCCCCACAATCAATCCAATCAATTTGACATCTAAACATTGTTGCATAAATTATTAGCTTAAACACCATAATCCTTGTTTTTAATCAGCCAAAGCTTATTACATTGAAAAAAGTTTTCACATTCGTATTAGTCCTGTTCTCACTCATTTCAACTGCCCAAAACAATGCCTCCAAGGGTAAAATAATCGGTCAGACCCAAGATGCAGTTTCAAAAAAATTAATTCCCTTTTCTAGCGTCAGAGTGATGTCAGGTGAACCATCAAAAGTGATTGCCGGTGCGATCGGAACCGAAAAAGGCAGTTTTGAAGTTGATGTTCCTTATGGCACCTTCGACATCGTTATCGAAAGTGTTGGCTATGAAATCACCACACTTAAAAATAAAAACATTTCAAAGGACAATCCTAAAATCAATGTGGGACTGATCGATTTGACTCCAAGCATCAAGACCCTGGGCGATATTGTTGTGAAGGGTCAGAAAGCCAGCATGGAATTGGCGTTGGACAAGCGCATTTTCAACGTGGGAACAGACCTTGCAAACAAAGGCGCCAATGCTGCAGAGATCTTGGGAAACCTTCCTTCCGTTCAAGTTGATGGCGAAGGTGCTGTTCGTCTTAGGGGCAGCGAAAACGTACGCATCCTCGTTGATGGAAAGCCTTCCACCTTGGTAGGTATCAATGGGTCGTCTGGACTCCAATCCCTTCAAGGAAATTTGATTGACAAGGTTGAAATCATCACCAATCCATCAGCCCGTTACGAAGCAGAAGGGATGGCCGGTATCATCAACATCGTCATGAAGAAAAACCAAAAACAAGGATTCAACGGGGCCATAGAATCAACACTCGGATACCCTGCAAATTTTGGTGCCACAGCCATCATCAACTACAGGAAAAACAAGTTGAACTTCTTCCTGAATTACGGTTTGTTTTACCGCCGTACACCTGGGAAAGGGAATTTGTATCAAGAAGTGTATACAGGCGGGAAAACGAATTACTTGAATCAAACTTCACAAAATAATGTAAAAGGGCTGGTGAAAAATGTAAGGGGCGGCGCTGATTATTTCTTCAATGAAAAAACAATTTTAACGGCATCCTATATCGTGAGAAGAACGGATGTGCGCCGTATTTCAGATTTTAATTACCTCGATTACCAAAGCACGCTCAACAACTTATATACAAGCACCTATCGCCAACAAGATGAGAAAGAAGCAGAACCAAATTCAGAATATGCGCTGACTTTTAAAAAGAGTTATGCGAAAAAAGGGCGTGAGTTTTCTGCAGATTTGCGATACTTGGATTATTGGGAGCGGTCAGATCAAACGTATACACAGATTGGCAAAAAGGGAGATGGCACTGCATTCACTGAAAATACATTCGTGCAAAGAGCCTTGAATGATGAATTTGAAAGGCAATGGATTTTGCAAGCCGACTATACCAATCCAATGGGGAAGGAGGGTAAATTTGAAACGGGATTGCGCACCAGTTTCAGAGACATGACCAATGATTATATTGTGACGCAACAACAACCTTCAGGGCAGTTTACCGTGATGCCGGGATTGCAGAATGTTTTTCTGTACAAGGAAAATATTTCAGCAGCTTACATGATTTTGGGAGATAAAGTGAAGAAGTTCAGTTACCAATTTGGTTTGAGAGGTGAGGTTACAGACATCCAAACACAATTGGTACAAACAAAGGAAAAAAATCCACGCAACTACGCGAACCTCTTTCCCAGCGCGCATTTCACTTATGTCAACAACGATGAGAATTCTTTTCAATTGGGATATTCAAGGCGCGTTCGCAGACCAACATACAATGAGTTGAGTCCATTCGTGACATTGTCTGACAACAGAAATTTTTTCTCAGGAAACCCAGATCTTAATCCTGAGTTCACGAATTCATTCGACCTAGGGCATTTGAAATATTTTGAAAGTGGAAGCATCAGTTCTTCCATTTATTACAGACATACAACAGGAAAGATAGACCAGATCAGAACTGTGGATTCACTGGGCTTTTCGAAGTTGTTGCCACAAAATTTTGCAAATCAGGCATCAATGGGAGTGGAGGTAACAAGTTCATTTAATCTATCAACAGCATATAAAGCAGATTTTAGTGTCAATGCATTTAGAGCAAAAATCAATGCCACCAACATCAATTCAACGTTTTTGGTTGATACCTATTCATGGTTTGTAAGACATACATCGAGGATAAAATTAGGAGGAGGCGTAGACATGCAAGTGCGAGGCAATTATGAAGCTGCTCAAAAGACAGCACAAGGAAAAAGAGGGTATATAACATGGATGGACTTGTCT
>JBILHX010000088.1:0-12667 GCA_044350285.1 Chitinophagaceae bacterium
TTCCAAAAATGTTTCAACCAATGCCAGTGTAGAAAAAAACATCCATCAATTAAATCTAAAGACATCCATTGCTGCCAACTTTACTTATTTGGAAAGTACAAGTAAGGTAAATGACGTATTGGTTAATTCTGAATTTTATATCCGAACGTTTTATTTTAATGTAATAAGTAAATGGCAACGAAATTATAATTTTGAATTCAGCTCTGCGTTATCGACATCATCAATTTATAATCAAACTACTACTTTAAGCAATAGAATTGGTTCAATCAAATATTCGGTAAAGTCAACTTATCAAGCGAATAAAAAATTAAATGCTTCGTTTATAGTTGCTGTGTTGAAAAACCAAAACCAACCGATTTTTCATTCTTTTGATGGCATTTGTCAATATAAGATTAATAAACAAATTGGCGTTAATTTGACATTGCACAACCTATTTAATCAACAGGTGTTTTATGAAAAGCAATATGGCATTTATAGCTACTCAGAAAGCAACATAAACCTAATTGGAAGAATTATCCTCTTTGGCGTACAATGGAATTTTTGAATTTAGCCAATGGGCATGATTAGTTGATCGCTTTCATTTCCAGTTCTATCAATTGCTGAAACAATGATGTTTTTCAACACAACTTCCTTACCTGTTGTATCCAAGATTTTTTTATTTAACGTAGCATTGATTTGTTTTTGATTGAGAATTTGATATTCCCATTTGTTGTCATACTGAAAATAAAGAACCCATTTAAAAGTATTGTTATCGTTTGTTTCCCAGCTTACTAAAATGTCTGAAGTGTTATTTATAAATTTAACTATAGGAGCTGGTGGTTTTGAATTGTTAAGCCAAGGACTAGCAGGCACCAATGCTTGTGTTTTATAAGGACCTTCTATGAGATCTTTTGTGAGGCTTGGATTCTTGGTTAGCGAGGATAAGTTCCAATGAACTGAGCCCATGCTTTTGGGTATAAGGTCTCTTGTTAACTGAATTTCATTGACAACCTCCAAATTACTGGCAGCCGATGGTTTGTTGTTTACAACATTGATTCCTGGCCACAAATGTCTTTGCAATGTATTTTCACTCTGCCACCAACCAAGCAAATCTGGAAATCGTTGTCCAGTTTTGTTGATGGGCCAATATAGTTGAGGGGCAAAATAATCTATCCATCCCTTGTTCAACCAGAGTTTTGCATCAGCATAGAGTTTCTCATATTGATCAAATCCGCTGACTGTTGAAGGTGAGCCAGGGCGGTAGATTCCAAAAGGACTTAACCCAAATTTCACATAAGATTTTTCTGATTTGATTTCTTTATAAAGTCTTTCTATAAGCGTATTTACAGAATTTCTTCTCCAATCGCCTCGAGTAAGTCTTCCTCCCGTGTTAACATAATCATTCCAACTTTTATCATCTGGAAAGTCTTTTCCACCATTGTAAGATGGATATGGATAAAAGTAATCGTCGAAATGAATGCCATCAACATCATATCTTTTTACAATGTCCAACACTACTGCTGATGTTTTGTCTTGCGTTGATTTAAGCGCGGGGTCCATCCACCAATAGCCTTCTTCTAGATGATACACTAGCTCGGGATTTGTTTTAACGACAGATTGGTTGCTAATGGTGCTGCCTTTGATGTGGTGAGCCCTATAAGGGTTCAGCCAGGCATGGAGCTCAAGTCCACGTTTGTGTGATTCTTCAATCCAGAACGTAAGCGGGTCATAGTAAGGCTCGGGCGCAACACCTTGTTCTCCGGTAAGGAAATAAGACCAAGGCTCAAGAGCACTTTGATAAAATGCGTCCGCTTGTGGACGCACTTGCAGGATAACTGCATTGAATTGATTTTTCTGAAGATAATCGAGAAGCTCTATGGCTTCATTTTTCTGTTCAAATGAAGAGAGACCTGGTTTACTCGGCCAGTCGATATTTGCAACAGACGCTATCCAAGCAGCGCGGAATTCGCGCATGGCAGAAGTGGTGAGCTTTACTATTGCGGGAGTTGTTGGGGATTTTTTTGCTATGGCAGGTTTAAGCGGTATAGGTGATGGCTTAATATCTGAGGTTGGGGGTTGAGGTTTGACTGAAACTGGCACTGGTGCTGGAGCTGAAGCAATTTTAGGTTCTTCTTTTTTTATATGAAGCTTTTCCGTGATATATTTTAGTGATGTGCATGAAATAATTCCTGTCAACAACGTAAGAAAGGGTATGAGATATAGGATTTTGCGCATGATCTGGTATTTCTACAAAATTACCACTCAATAAGCTGAGATTGGCAATAAATATGGTTAAATAATTGCATATCTATCAAGCCATAAATTGATGAAACCTAAGCTGGTTTTTAGATTAATTTCTTATTTTAGCCTATGATTTTTCCTGTGAAGGCTCCATTTACGGTTTCAGCAGACATGACAAAATACGAGGGATCTGCATTTAATCATCAGCCTGATAAATTCTATCTTCAACAAAAAAATATTGAATTAGGCAAATACGGGCATCAGCTTTGCGCAACAATACCAGAATCAAATTTATTTATTCAGCAATTGGGAAAGTTTTGTGGTTTTGAAAATACCGATGACATACAATCAATTGCATGTCATCTTGAGGAGGATATTGCTGTGCTTCATCAAGGCAAGTTGGTTTCCATTTGCTTTTGTTTCCCAAGTGGATTTATTCCTGCAGAAAAATTGGGTAAGAATTTTTTCGACATGCATTTGCCTGTAGCTGATGGCAACGTATTAAGGGCAGCCAGTGAAAAAGTATCAAAACTTATTTCCAGAGAAGAATCAGCTTTTAGGAGGTATGTTTGGACAATCACTTCATTAAGCGGATTGAGTCAACACCCTGATTACATTAGACCCACACCGAATGGGATTTCTGATTTGTACTTCAGGACAGAAACACAAACTACTGTTGGTTTAGGCAATGATGTGTGTCTTTTCTTTGTAAAAGTGGAAATGAATCCCCTTTCAATATTTTGGCAAGATTTGGATAAGCGTGAAAAGATTTTAGCGAGTATTAATTCAATGTCTGATGCCGTGTTGACTTATAAAAACCTAACAGGCATAAAAAAGATGCTACAACGAGTATAGTATAAATTGGTAAAGAGGCTGCTGAAATATTCCTCATTAAGATTTCACAAATTGTACAATCGTTGAAGATTCATGCTATTTTGTTCTTTATAAAATACGAGATTTTCTGTGGTATAAATTATTTCAGCACCAAGTGATTCGATTCCATTAGAGGGAAAATTTATGCCATCCCGTTTCATTCTTTTTTGCTGGTTTATATCAGGTTCAATTATTTGTTGTAACAAATTTCGATAGGTTGTTGGCGATGCAATGATGAAGTGAATTCCTGTTTGATGCGCATTCAGCAACAAGTCGAGAAATTTGAGTCCTGTAGAATTTGATTGATTCACTATCAGGTTCCACACATCATCAATAATGATTAGTATTGGAGAAAATCGGTCTTTGTTTTTTGTTGAAAGTTCTCTTCTGGTATATTCTTTAAATACTGCATTAATGAATGCTGGTTTATTGTTGAATTTTGACCTGAATGGTTTGTCAAAAAAATAGGTTGGCGTTTGTTTATTGTCTTCCAAAATATTTTTGAATTCAGATCGATATTTGCTGTTAACAGCCAGGTAAAACATCAAGGAATCACCCTTTCTTTCCAGTTCTGTAAGCTGTCTAATATGGTTGTCTAGTTGAAATAATTCGCTGTAGCTGATGAATATGTTTGGTGTTTTTAAGATATCTAAGAAGAACAGTTCCCCATTGCTTTGTCTTCCTATTGGCAATAATATGTTTTTTGAATTATTCATTGGATTGATGCACAAAGATGATGGTATTTACTTGAAAAATTGTTCATATAGCTCTAACTTACAGATATTTCAGTATATACAATAAGATTTTTATGTCTAAAAAATGTCTAATAAGAAGGCGATTTCTATTTATAGTATTGGTTACATGTGTTTCATTTTTTTCATCAACAGGCATTTCACAGATTAAATTTAGACAACAGCTAATTGCATCAGAAAGTGCAGAATCAGTAGGCGTATTTGATGTAAACAATGATCATGTTTTAGATATTGTATCTGGTAGCTATTGGTTTGAGGGACCTAAATTTTTAAAGCGCAGTTTAATTTCACAAGTTGTTAGGGTAAATGAATATTTTGATGATTTTTCTACGATTCCTTTGGATGTAAATGGAGATGGTCACATGGATTTTATTACTGGTGGATGGTTTGGTAAAAGTTTGCACTGGAAGGAAAATCCTGGAAATGGTGGTGATTGGAAACAACATCTTATTGCTGAGACAGGAAATATTGAATGTACCAGGGCATGGGATGTTGATGGCGATGGTAATGATGAAATTGTTCCCAATACACCCAATAGTCCATTAATTTATTATTCACTGAAGAGAGATAAAAACAACAAAGCAACTGGCGAATTTTCAACAACAAGAATTGCTGAAAAACAAGGGCATGGTTTAGGTTTTGGTGACATCAATGGAGATGGACGAGGTGATTTTATTGTTTCCAATGGATGGTTAGAAGCACCTGAAGAAAGATCGAATAAATTGTGGAAGCTACACAGCGATTTTAAGTTAACTGATGATGCTGGCGTTCCAATCATTGTTGCAGATGTTAACCAAGACGGACTAAATGATCTAATCGTTGGTCATGGCCATTCTTATGGACTTGATTGGTATGAACAAAGAAAAGAAGGTGGGAACATTAAATTTATCAAGCATCCTATTGATCCTTTCCATTCACAATATCATACCATGGAATGGGCAGACATTGATAACGATGGCAAAATGGAGTTAATAACAGGCAAGCGTTATCGTGCGCACAATGACAATGATCCGGGAAGCAATGATCCCATGGAGCTTTGTTATTTTAAATGGAATGGTGAATCATTTACAAAAAATGTGATAAGCTATGGCGCCTTTGGAATAGGAAAGGGAACAGGTATTTATTTTTCAATTGCAGATTTACATAACACTGGAAGAAAAGACATTATTGTTGCTGGAAAAGATGGATTGTATGTTTTTTTTAATGAAGGTTTATAACCCGAAAATCAAGTTTAAACAATCATAAAATTTAACCATGTCAAGAATATTTTGCGTAGGTGATATACATGGATGCCCAAATACACTTGAAGATTTGTTAACTAAAAAAATTGGATTATTAAAAACAGATAAGATTGTTTTTTTAGGAGATTATATAGACCGAGGTCCTGATAGCAAAGGGGTAGTTGATTTAATAATGGATTTGTATAAGAAGGATTATGATGTTACATGCTTGTTGGGAAATCATGAAGAGATGTTTATTGAAAGTGACAATGATGATGAAATATTTGCATTTTGGGTAAAGAGATGTGGAGGGTTAAAAACGCTTACCAGCTTCAATGTTGCTTCATTTGAAGAATTAAATGATTCGTATAAATATTTCTTCAAAACATTGCTTCATTATAAAATTATCAATAAAAAATACATAGCTGTACATGCAGGATTGAATTTCAACAACACAGATATTTTTGAAGATAAATATGCAATGCTTTGGGAGAGAAATACATTAATAGATGAATCTTTATTGTTGGATAGATTTATCATACATGGGCATACGCCACAAAAAATTGAGAGAACTCTAGCGCAATTGAATCACATATCCAATAATAGGATTGTAAATATCGACAATGGCTGTGTGTTCAGGATTGATGAAGAATTAGGCATGTTAACAGCACTTGAATTGAGTACATGGAAAATATATTCATCTCAAAACGTTGATTTTATATAAATATATTTGAAGTAAGGAACTTGATGAATGTTTCAAGAAATTAATATTATACTACAATGTTTAGAAAAAAAGCGAAATTTTTAGTGTTAACCCAAATACTTATTTTGGCGAGTGTGATATTTGCTCATGCTCAACTTCCTCCTGTTTTTGAAAGTGGTAGGAGTTATAAAAAGGATGCAGTAGTTAGGCAGTATATGGCACCTACACGAATTGTTTGGGAAAGTAAAACTGGGATAGTGAACTCATCATCACTTTTAAAGCAGGGAAATGGACAGGCGGACTTGACCAATAATGGACTTTGTGTGCTAACAAGTAAAAAATCGGAAAGGCCTTCAATTATCCTTGATTTCGGCCGCGAGTTACACGGAGGGTTGCAATTGGTGACTGGTTTAATGAATAAAAATAGCCCTGTTAAGGTTCGACTGAGGTTTGGGGAGTCTGTTAGTGAAACAATGTCTGAAATCGATACCATTCATGGAGCGACCAATGACCATGCCATGCGTGATTTCGAAATCAAGCTTCCTTGGTTGGGCAAATTAGAGGTTGGAAATACCGGATTTAGATTTGTGAAAATTGATTTGTTAGATGACGACACTGAACTGTTGCTTAAAGAAGTTCGGGCAATTTTTACGTTCCGAGATATTTCTTATTTAGGGTCCTTTAAATGCAACGATGAACTGCTCAACAAGATATGGATGACAGGTGCTTACACAGTTCATTTAAATATGCAGGATTATCTTTGGGATGGTATTAAGCGTGACAGATTGGTTTGGGTAGGTGATTTACATCCTGAAACGTCCACGATCTCCAGTGTATTTGGAGACAATGAGGTTGTGCGAAAAAGCCTTGACCTATCTAGAGATATCACACCACTTCCCAATTGGATGAATGGCCTCAGTTCTTACTCAATGTGGTGGGTCATCATTCACCGGGATTGGTATTATAATAATGGAGATCTTTCTTATCTAAAACAACAGAAAGCATATCTATCCAAATTATTGCCTCTTATCTGTGCCAAAATTGATAGTAACAACAGCGAGATTCTCGATGCCCGTTTTCTTGATTGGCCATCAAGTGAAAACCCGAAAGGTATTCACGCCGGTTTGCAAGCTTTGATGGTTCTGTCTTTAACAGCTGGCGCTGATCTTTGTAGGATATTACAGGATCATGCAACCGAGAAACTATGCATTGAGACAGTTAGGAGATTAAAGCAAAACGTTCCCGATATAAATAAGTCTAAGCAAGCTGCCGCACTTTTAACGCTGGCCGGAATGGTTTCTCCCGAGACGGCTAATAAGGAGGTGATTGGTGTAGGCGGTGCTGAAAATTTTTCGACCTTTTACGGGTATTATATGTTAAAAGCTAAAGCAATGGCTGGGGATTATCAAGGTTCTTTGGATAATATACGGCAATACTGGGGAGCGATGCTCAACCTCGGCGCAACTACTTTCTGGGAAGATTTTAACTTAAAATGGCTCCCAAATGCAGCTCGAGTCGATGAAATAGTGCCACCTGAAAAGATAGATATACATGGAAGTTATGGTGCCTATTGTTATAAGGGATTCCGTCACAGCCTTTGCCATGGCTGGGCTTCAGGGCCTACACCTTGGTTAACTGAATATGTTTTGGGTGTTAACGTTATCGCACCTGGCTGTCGCGTTGTCAAAATAAGTCCGCATTTAGGCGATCTTCAATATGTGGAAGGAACATTCCCAACCCCGTTCGGTATCATTAAAATAAAGCATACGAAAATGGCCAATGGTAAGGTTGTATCGAAGATTAGTGCACCTAAAGAAATTAAAATACTTAGGTAACGTCTAATCTAAAAATGGTAACGATGCGCAGATACAGAAGATGATTAAAAGAATGAAAAAATTGGGATATCAATAGTTCTTAACTTTAAATTGGATAAATACTCCGAAAAACTTAAGTAACTACAATATGTAATGAAGTTTATTGAGTAATTATAACAATGTTTTTTAAATTATTAAACATGGTATGATGAAGAGAAATATTTTTTTTATAGTGTCAGCTTTGATGCTGAATTTAGAAACAATCGCACAAAGAGATTCTCTGGAAATACCTTTTCCTACTGCTTCTCAGCTATCCTGGTCAAAATCAGAATTAGGCGTGCTTATTTCATATGATCTGCCTGTGTTTCAAGGAAAACCTTACAACCAGAAACAGAACAGAATTGAACCAATACCTGATTACAATTCATTTAATGCGCAGCAATTAAACACTGATCAATGGATACAAGCATCGAAATTAGCTGGTGCTAGATTTGCAGTATTAACGGTTACACACGAAACTGGCTTTGCTATTTATCAAAGTGATGTAAATCCATATTCTATGAAGGCATTGAAATTCCAGGATGGGAAAGGAGATGTGGTGAGAGACTTTGTGAATTCATGCAGGAAATATGGAATTATGCCAGGCATATATGTGGGCATACGTTGGAATTCATTTTTTGGTGTACATGATTTTAGAATCGAAGGCACCAGTGAGTTTGTTAAGAACAGGCAATTGTATTATAAAAAAATGTGTGAGGGGATGGTAAAAGAATTGTGTACCCGGTATGGCGATTTATTTATGATATGGTTTGATGGAGGAGCCGATGATCCAACAAAATACGGTGCTGATGTTTTGCCAATCGTACAACAATATCAACCAAATTGTTTATTTTATCACAATTCACAACGGGCTGATTTTCGCTGGGGAGGTTCTGAATCAGGTACTGTTCCTTATCCCAGCTGGTCAACCTTTCCATTTCCATTTTCTCATGCCGATAAAAAAGATGTGGTATTTGCCAACGATTTTTATTTACTAAAACACGGCGATAAAGATGGCAAATTCTGGATGCCAGCCATGAGTGATGCACCTTTGAGAGGATTTAATGGCGGTCATGATTGGTTCTGGAATCCCAATGAAGACAATCATGTATATCCATTGGAAAATCTGATGAAGATGTACCGCAATTCAGTAGGACATAATTCTACATTGATCATTGGCTTAACACCAGACAACAGGGGATTGATTCCCGATGCAGATGTTAAACGTTTAAAGGAATGGGGTGAAGCAATAAAAAGTGAATATGCAAATCCTATTGTTAAATGGGACGGTGTTAAGGATGAGTATGTCTTAAATACAGATCATCCAGTAAAAGAAATTGTATTACAGGAAAAAATTGAGCAAGGTGAACGAGTAAGATCATTTGTTGTGGAATCGCTCATTAAAAATAAATGGGTAAAAGTGGATGAAGGAACTTGTATAGGTAATAAATACATTCATGTTTTTGATCAGCCAATTTCTTGCAAAAAAATAAGGTTGAGGATTTTGGAGTCCGTTGGAAAGCCAATGATTGAATCCTTTATTGTTTATTAGTTGGATATTAAACAAAAGAGTTTAACTAAATTAGATTTAACGGCAGAAATCGCCGTAAAAAAGACAATTAAATAAACATGTCAATAAGTATAGATATCAGGAAAAAACATTAAATTTTTATCGAATCATTTTTTTGAAATTAAATTTCACTTTCCAATCTCACCTTGAGCAAAAATTGTTTCATGGGATTAGGAAGTTTCCTGCTAGCTACTGTCACAACGTTGGGCGTATTGTTTCTGATCAGGGTGTTTTGGGTTAAGTTATTTATTATTTATACCATCCTGCGGATCCTGTTTTACATATCAATATTATCTATAACAACAACAGTATTTTGGTTGGTAATTTTTCAGGACAATTCTGCGGGCTGGGGCTGGATTTTGCATATTGTTGCATTGCCTACACTGGAATGATCGTTGTGTATATTATGATTGTCAGTGACATTTTTGATATGGTAGTGGATTGGGTTATGGGGATTTTTGGAAAATAATTTGATCGTATTTCTTTTTGTATATATTTAATTCAACTTCAAATGATGACTCCTGAGGAATTGGAAAACTATTTTCCTGATGATTATGATTGTAGTCCAAGGCAGCTTACTGACATCTATGAATTGGTGAATGATTCAAATATGATCCAATTTTGTGCCATTGCCAATCAGCGGTACGATTATCTGCTAGATCATCGACAGAAGCATCCATTTTATATTGTGAACTGGCGTGTGAATTTTGCACGATTAGAGGAATTTATAAAATCCGTTGATCTTCTACAGGCAGATCCTGCTATTATAGTTATAGCTTATGATTTTCTTGACAACTATGAGCATTCTGGAGATGAGTTATATACACGATTTGACGAAGAAGATGAAAAATAGATTTCTATTTCTCCATTTCTAAGAAAAATTCCATCATTCCTTTCAATGAGGTTGCTGTTGTATCATTTTGCCCACTTGGCATGGATCAAGCAAGACAACTGAAGCATTTTCCTTCAATACAATCCTGATTTTTTCTTCTAATCTTCTTTTAATCATCCATGTAAATTTAACATTGAATGTTAAAAACACATGGTTGATAAGGACAATGCTTTTTGAAGGAAGATTTCCATTAAGGGGTGTAAGATTGCTAAAAAGCTTCTGTTGATTTTGTAGGATTTAGATTAGCTGAAGACTAATTTTACGGCTCAATTTCATACATAAAAAAAATTCATTAAATTCAAGGACATATCTTATCGCACAAAATTTACTGATTTTTCAATGAGTATGAGTGAAAAAAACAATGAAATACTAAATTCCAAAAAGAAAGAGCTACAACTCAAATTAGCGGCATCTAATTTTTATGCTAATTATATGAAAGATTGGATGCATTTGTATAGTTCATGGGTACATTTACCTATTCAATTGCAATTGGTCTATCTTGGTATAGTAGAACAAGAATATAAAAACCACTTGATACAAATAATTAATGGTGAAGGTATTATTTCATCTCAAGATGCACTTGATTTAATATGGATAGATTTTGAAAAGGATGTCTTAAAAAACCTGCAGCTAAATTTTCCTTCAAAAAATTTATTAAGTTATGTTCCCGACTTGAAATACATAGAAAATTACTATATCGAACCTTCAACTATTTTAAAATATTTCGAAGAAAAAGAGCTTACCCATACATCAGTTTTCCTTGTATATACAAGTTATGCACCCGTTATCAGGTTACCATTTCATGAATTCATACAGAACTATGGAAATTTCAAAGTGGATGATTATTATGACGATATTTTGGTATTTCCTGCTGACTATTCCTGGTTGTTGTTATGTTCATCCGATGATTGCTGGAATTTCGGTTTCAAATAAATTACGTCTAGTTTTTCAAACAAAATTTCGTCATAACTTAATTTTTTGTGGCTATCACTTAGAGATACCTGATCCAAAAAATTGATAAATGGTATAGCTTTATTTTTTGGAAACATTGATCTAAACTGAGATACTTTTCCGCTTTTCTTTAATGTTATAGTTCTAATTGGATTATCGCAACAATCCTTACCTGGGAATTGTTTTTTAATTAACGCCCCGGATTGTAAAAACCGGGAAAATTGCTCCCATTCTTGATTAATGACCAATTTCGCTGAATTTTGAATCACCAATTGGTTCATAGGTATAGTTTAATTTTTCTTCGTACCATGATTTAGATGCAGCGAGAGTTGTAAATAAAGTAGCATTTCTGCCCCAGTATATATTTTCTCCAAGGTTATTACCATCATTATCAATGGTATTACTGTGAATAAGTGCACGTCCTTTATTTTTTACAAGATAATCTGCCCAAGATTGAGCGTATGCTGATAATTTAGGATTCCATTTTAATGCATCAGTATGAACTAACGCACGTACTTTATTATGGTGATCAAGAAACTTTTGCGCATCAGGAGGGGTGATGATTCTTCCTGTGGGCGCCTTAATTTGCTGTCCCCAAGCAAATTGTGTAAACAGCAAGGTAAATAGCAGTAGATGTTTTATTTGTTTTTGTTTGGTGTTTTGATTAGCAACGGCTGAATTTTGTAAACCTATATTTGTAAAATATTGAAGTGATGTTAAAACCAGATTAATATGAATAGGTAAAAGATTTTAGACATCTAGATTTAATTGATGATAATTTTTTGACTAAAGATTTGATCTAATCCTTTTAAAACAATTGACTTATTATTTGAACTTAAAGCTGTGAATCATAACGTCAAAGTACACAGATGTTTCTTCGGTCATTGAACTTATTTATGCACAATCAATTGAGATAGATATTCCATTAAGATTGTGCATAAACATTTTATGAATAAGCCTTAAGTTCCCTTCAAAAGGAGAACTCAAGTGCACAAAGTAAAATTCCTTTCCACCAATTACCGTTATCCCTCTTCTTAGGATGTATGCATTCGGCCATCCTATTATTATGCTAAGAATGAAGTCATTGTTGCTGCTTCTGAGCGTGCGGCCATCATGACCAGTTTCCAATTGCCCAACTCATTACTCCTGAAGAGGTATCTGTTCCGGTAGAAGTGATTTATCAAACCATTGAAGACCTGCACGATGCCTTCCCCGTAAACCTGGGTGATTGGTACTTTACTGGAAACTATCCCACACCTGGCGGCAACAGGGTGGTGAACATGGACTTTATCAACTTCATGGAAGGCAAAGATGTAGGTGATTTTAGGGTTCAATTTTTATTTTTTGCATAAATTTTTTTTTTAAATTGTCTAGGCAAATTAATATTCAAAATTTGGAAATTTTCTAAATCTGATTTAATATGCATTATGTTAATATATTGTTATAGCTTGTTTAAGTTATTTGCAAAAAGCTCTTTCGAAACCAAACAAACTCATTTATATGGTCTTTGTTGATCACAAGGCATATAGATATCAAACACGAATAATTAAAATTGAAATCAAATGAAGAAAACAACGATCAGACTTTTGATGTTCCTGTTCTTTTCTGCAATTACGGCCGTTTCGATGGCTCA
>JBILHX010000089.1:0-12564 GCA_044350285.1 Chitinophagaceae bacterium
TGAAATCAAATGTTCAAATAAAATTGGCTGTGACTTAAAGAAATTGATATAAAATAAAGTTTATGAATCAATAACTAAAACATAAAATAAAAATCCCCGGCATCGCCGAGGATTTGGTAGCCCGTAGGGGAGTCGAACCCCTCATTCCTCCGTGAAAGGGAGGCGTCTTAACCGATTGACCAACGGGCCGTTGTTTTCGGGGTGCGAAGATAAGGTCTTCTTCAAATATGGCAAAAAAAATTACTGAAACTTAATTAATTTTTTCAGAAATAAAATGAATTGAGCCTAAATTGTGTCTTTACTCTAAGCATTTTATTACCTTCGCAACACTTTTTTGACACTAAAGCAATTAAACATGAGTACAGTTAAAGTAGCAATCAATGGATTTGGAAGAATTGGCCGCCTCGTATATCGTCAAATCTTCAATATGGAAGGCATCGAAATTGTTGCCATCAATGATCTTACCAGTCCTCAAGTACTGGCACACCTCCTTAAATACGATACCGCTCAAGGAAGATTCGAACAACAAGTTACTGCAACAGAAAACTCAATTGTTGTAAACGGAACTGAAGTAAAAATATATGCACAAAGAGATCCATCACAAATTCCATGGGGAGCACATCAAGTTGATGTGGTATTGGAATGTACTGGTTTCTTCACTGATAAAGACAAAGCTGCTGCTCACATTACAGCTGGCGCAAAAAAAGTTGTTATCTCAGCTCCAGCCACCGGTGATTTGAAAACAATTGTTTTCAATACCAACCACGAAATCCTTGATGGCTCTGAAACAGTTATCAGCTGCGCTTCATGTACTACCAACTGTTTGGCTCCAATGGCAAAAGTTTTGGAAGACCAATTTGGCATCATCGCTGGATTAATGACAACTGTTCATGCGTACACCAACGATCAAAACACCCAAGATTCACCCCATCCTAAAGGTGATTTAAGAAGGGCCCGCGCTGCAGCTCAAAATATTGTACCTAACAGCACCGGTGCTGCTAAGGCAATCGGATTGGTTCTTCCTTCAATGAAAGGAAAATTAGATGGTACTGCACAACGTGTTCCTACCCTTACCGGTTCACTTACTGAGTTAACAACCGTACTTACTAAAAAAACTTCAGTTGAAGAAATCAATGCTGCTATGAAAGCGGCAGCTAACGAAAGCTTTGGTTATACTGAAGATGAAATAGTAAGTGGTGATGTTATTGGAATTCACTTTGGATCACTATTCGATGCAACCCAAACCAAAGTTCTTACCGTTGGAGATCAACAAATGGTGAAAACTGTTAGCTGGTACGATAATGAAATGAGTTATGTTAGTCAACTTGTTCGAACTGTTCACTACTTCGCACAATTGATTTCTAAATAATTACAATAAATGAGCAAACCCGGTAGATGAATTTCTACCGGGTTTTGTTTTTTAAACTTATGTATATGAGCAAATTCAGCCAATTTAACTTCGGTGGTAAAAAAGCCCTCGTTCGGGTAGATTTCAATGTACCCCTAAATGATACGTTTCAAGTGACCGACGATAACCGCATGCGTGCAGCACTTCCGACCATCAAAAAAATTCTGAACGACGGCGGTTCCGTTATTCTTATGAGCCATTTGGGCAGACCAAAAGACGGACCAACGAACAAATTTTCACTCTCACATATTGTAGCTCACTTGCAATCTTTGATAGGCTCAGACAACATAGTAATCTTTGCAAATGATTGTATCGGTGAAACAGCAACCAATGCGTCAAATGCTTTAGAAGCTGGCCAAGTGCTGCTTCTCGAAAACCTACGCTTTTATAAGGAAGAAGAAAAAGGGGATGCAGTTTTTGCAGAAAAACTAAGTAGGTTGGGTGATATCTATGTAAATGATGCATTTGGTACTGCTCACAGAGCGCACGCATCCACAGCAATCATTGCTGATTTTTTTGATGCTGATAAAAAAATGTTCGGACTATTAATGGAAAGTGAAGTAGCCAGCGCTGAAAAAGTTCTTCTACAATCTGAAAAACCATTCACAGCTATTATTGGAGGCGCCAAGGTTTCAGACAAAATCTTAATCATTGAAAACCTGCTGGAAAGGGCTACAGATATCATCATCGGTGGTGGAATGGCTTATACCTTCTGGAAAGCACAGGGGAAAATGATTGGAAATTCACTGTGTGAAGACGACAGACTCCCCCTTGCCCTAGAAATCCTTGAAAAAGCAAAAGAGAAAGGCGTAAATATTCACCTTCCTGTTGACAGTACCATTGCAAACAAATTTGCAGCAGATGCAGAGACTAGGAATTGCGAAAGCTATGACATTCCATCTGGATGGATGGGATTGGACATTGGTACAAAAGCAAGCACCGACTTCAGGGAAGTCATCCTTAAAAGCAAAACAATCCTATGGAATGGTCCTATGGGTGTTTTTGAAATGGAAAAATTCCAAGCCGGCACAAAAGCCATTGCAGATGCAGTTGCTGATGCAACCCGTCTTGGTGCATTTTCACTTGTAGGCGGCGGAGATAGCGTGGCGGCTGTAAATCAATTTGGATACAATGACCAAGTGAGTTATGTTTCAACAGGTGGCGGTGCAATGCTAGAATTCTTCGAAGGAAAAGAACTTCCTGGCATAGCAGCTATAAACAAGTAAACTTTAAACCAAAAAAAATAAACTCATTGCAACCTTTTCAAACAAAAACCTATCTTTAAACACGAACAAAAAATTAATAAATGAGCACACGTAACATTGTTTTATTGTCTATTCTTGGATTTATTCTTTTATTAGGAGGTTGTGGATGCAGCGGATATAATGGACTTGTTCAAAAAGACCAAAATGTAAAAGGAAAATGGGCGAATGTAGAAAGTGATTACCAACGCAGATCAGACCTTATTCCTAATTTGGTGAATACCGTAAAAGGAGCAGCAAATTTTGAAAAAAGCACGCTTGAGGCTGTAGTTAACGCAAGAGCCCAGGCAACTCAAACCAAAATTGATGTAACTAATTTGAGTCCAGAGAAAGTAGCTGAGTTCCAAAGAGCTCAAAGTCAATTGAGTGGGGCTATCGGAAGATTGCTAGTAACCATGGAAAAATATCCTGAATTAAAAGCAACCGATGCTTTTAGAGACCTTCAAGCCCAATTAGAAGGAACTGAAAACAGAATCAAAGTATCAAGAAATGATTTCAACGCCGCTGTTCAAGAATACAACACAAGCGTTAAAACTTTCCCTATGGTTCTTTTCAGCGGAATATTTGGTTTCAAAGAAAAAGGATTCTTCGCAGCAGAAGCTGGAGCAGAAAAAGCACCTACTGTAGACTTCAAATAAATTACTAAAATTGAACTTACTCAATTTATTTTCAAAAAAAAAGCAATCATTCTTCACAAGTGAAGAAGAGGAACGGATGGTGGAAGCCATCCGTTCTGCTGAATTGCAAACATCAGGTGAAATCCGCCTATTTGTTGAAAGCAAGTGTACCTTCATCAATCCAGTTGACCGTGCTGTTGAACTGTTTGGCGAATTAAACATGCATGAAACTAAAGACAGAAATGCAGTAATTCTTTATATTGCCATAAAAGACCGACAAATGGCCATTTATGGTGACCAAGGCATTCACCAAAAACTGGGACAAGAATTCTGGAATAAAGAAGTAGCCCTGATTCTTTCAGAATTCAACAAACAACATTATGTAGATGGAATTTGTAAGATTTTAGGAGATATAGGCATCGCATTAAAAGAGAATTTCCCATATGAAAGGGAAGATATTAATGAACTACCCGACGGGATCGTATTTGGAAAATGATAAAAAACATACTCTTCTTCATCAGCCTATTCTTTGTTTCTGTCACTTTTGCTCAGATAGAAAAAGAATTACCCGCCAAACCCGTTCCTCAAAAACTAGTAGTAGACTTTACTAATACGCTTGCAGCAGACCAGCAAGCAGCATTAGAGAGCAAACTAACTGCATTCGACGATTCTACATCAATACAATTAGCTGTTGTAATCATTGAAACTACGGGAGACAGGGATATAGCAGATTATGCGGTTGCACTTGGCAGAGCATGGGGCATTGGGAATAAAGAGTTCAATAATGGAGCACTTCTATTGGTTGCAAAAAATGATAGGAAAATATGGATTGCTACCGGATATGGATTAGAGGGTGCATTACCCGACATTACCACCAAGACTATCATAGAAAATGAAATCAAACCTAATTTCAAAGGAAATGATTTTTACCGTGGATTAGATGAAGGTACAAATGCCATTATTGCAGCCACAAAAGGCGAATACAAGGCACCTGAGAACTATTCAAACAGAAAAAAAGGGAAAACTAAAGGACCAGGACTTATCATTACAATCATTGCAATCATAATTTATCTTATTCTCAACAACCGCAGAGGCGGTGGAGGGATGTATAATCGTGGTGGCCGCAGTGGGCTCGGAACACCTTTCTTTTTCCCAACAGGCGGAGGTGGAAGCAGTTTCGGTGGTGGTGGAAGCAGTGGTGGCTTTGGCGGTTTTGGAGGTGGTAGTTTCGGAGGAGGAGGTGCAGGAGGAGATTGGTAACATCTTTCTAAGTTGAAAGTTTACAGTTTCATGTTGGTTTTTTCTATCAACACTTTAAACATAAAACTATTAACTATTAACTAAGTCCCAATTCTTGATGCAGCTCAGGAATCTCTACATCAGCAAACCCTTTTCTCATCAATCTTTCCTTAAAATCTTCTTGCACATTATACTCTCCATGCACGATAAATAGTTTCTTTACTTCCTGAGGCTTCTGACAAGAAAGGAACTGTGAGAGATCCTCATAATCTCCATGAGCACTCATGCTCCTGATATTTCCAATTTCTGCATGTATTTCATGGCTAACCCCATATATGTTTACTTCTTTCTTCCCCATTTGGAGTCGCGCGCCCAGAGAATGTGGCTCGCAATAACCAACCATCAAAATACTGTTTCGTGAATTTTCTATATTATTGCTGATATGGTGCTTTACCCTACCGGCATCAGCCATACCACTCGCTGAGATTATTACACAAGGCCCATCCCTGAAATTAAGCATCTTAGATTCTTCAACAGATTTTATAAAATGCAATCCCATGAAATTAAAGGGATCCTCATCTTTCTCCAACACCTTCTGTATTCTGGAATTAAAATATTGTGGATATTTTTTTACAATTCCAGTCGCCTCAATGCTCATTGGACTATCAACAAAATAATCCAATTCCGGAAGCCTTCGTTCTAATTCCAGTTGATTTAAAGAATATAATAATTCTTGTGTCCTGCCTACGCTGAATGCTGGAATTATAAGTTTACCCCTGCGCTTGATGCATGTGCGCTCAATCCATTCCAAGAGCTGATCCAACGTTGGCATGTGCAAATCATGCAATGAATTTCCATAGGTGGATTCTATAATAATAAAATCAGCTTGAGGAAATGTTTCAGGCGACTTAAGTATTAAATCTCTATACCTTCCAACATCCCCGCTAAAAGTTAATTGTTCTTGTTTCCCATTTTCAGTAATTCTTAAATGAACTGCAGCACTTCCTATGATATGACCTGCATCTGAAAAAAATAACTCTACCTCATCATCAATTTTAAACCACATTCCATAGTCAACAACAACAAATTGGTCCATTGCAGCCAGTGCCTCCTCCATTGTATAAAGTGGTTTCAAAGACGGCTCACCCAGTGCTTTCCTTTTTTTATTTGAATACTTTATCTCATCTTCTTGAATCCCTGCAGAATCCTCCAACAAAACACCAGCAAGTTCCATGGTTGCAGGGGTACAATAAATTTTTCCGGTGAAACCATCACTGACTAACTTCGGAATTAGTCCACTATGATCTATATGAGCATGAGAAAGGACTAAATAGCTTATTTCATTGGGCTTGAATCCCCAATGGCGATTCAAAACATCCGTCTGTTGTCCCATTCCCTGAAACATGCCACAATCAAGCAATATTTTAGTGCTATTGTCTAGGGTTAATAAATGCTTTGACCCAGTTACACATCTTGCAGCTCCATGAAATGCAATCTTCATAAAAAATTATTTAGTTTTTTGCCGGAATGACCACTTTATAATAAACTCTGCAACACAATCGCCCTGTTCATCATAGCCTTTAGAATGAGTTTCACAAACCATTCCAATTTGGTTTTGTATAACATCCTTAACAACCTGATTTATTTTTTCCCCATCATTGCACTCAAACCTTATTTTCCCGATGGCTTTTTTATGAAATTCCGCATTCATTCCTATAACCAACATAGATACTTTGGGAACGAGGTGCTGAGTATGTATTAAAGCCAAAACACCCGAACTCATTTCAGCAGCCATGGCTAAACATGCAAAATAAATTGACTTGAACGGATTCTGTGAGAACCAGCTAAAACGGACATGAACAGAGGCCTTTTCCTCAGTAAGGGTGTCTAAAAACACTCCTGAAAAAAAAGCAGCAGGCAACGACTTGATTAAAAAAAGCCGAAATAGAAACCCGTTTTTTAATATGTTGATCAATCGCAACTGTGTCATCGTAAAACTGTAAGTACCAATTTGTATCTATGGAAGATATTGCTAATTAATTAGAAAACAGACTTGTAAGATTGACCATGCAAACAATACTACGAAAGCGCATTATTGTATTTGTAACTTAAAAAGTGACTCCCCTTCATAAAACCCCTCAAGTTCATCACCCACAACACATTCTCCAACACCGGCAGGAGTTCCCGTAAAAATCATATCTCCAATGTTCAACGAAAAATAATTGGATATATAGGAAACAATCTTGTCGATGCTATGAATCATCTGATTGGAATTCCCTTGTTGAACTATCATACCGTTTTTGCTCATGTTAAAATTGATGTTTTTTACATCTATTTCTGGAGTGATGAGCTTATACTTACCTACCACGGCTGAATTGTCCCATGCTTTTGCTTTTTCCCAAGGGAGCCCTTTTTTCTTCAATTCAGACTGGATATCCCTGGCTGTAAAGTCTATCCCCAAGGTAATGGCGTCGTAATAATGATGAGCATCCTTTTCCTTAATGTATTTACCATTTTTTGATATCCTTATGACCAACTCACATTCATAGTGAAGTTCATTGGTAAACTCTGGATAATAAAAAGGGACGTTGGGTTGAAGAAGTGCACTTTTAGGCTTCATAAAAATCACTGGTTCATCTGGTACTTCATTTCCGAGCTCTTTGGCGTGTTCTGCGTAATTTCTACCGATACAAAAAAATTTCATTGGATGATCTTTGGTTAACAATTTAAAGAGATTTTAGGTATTTTATAAATATTGGATGGAGAAGACGCTTAAGAAAGCTTTTACCCAAAATTAACTAAGCAAAGGCTAAAAAACTAAATTATTAACAGCATTCATGGCATGCTGAAGATCTGTTAACACAAATAGCTGGATTGCGTCTGCTGACTTTTCAATTTTTGAAGCAACAACAGGCTCTTCTTTTTTGGCCCATTTACCAAGCACATGTTCAACTTGCCTGCCTTTCGGAAAATCATTTCCAATCCCGAATCGAAGACGCGCATAATTTGAAGAACCCAATATTTCCTGAATACTTTTCAATCCGTTATGTCCACCATCACTCCCTGCAGGTTTGATTTTGATTTTATCCAAAGGAACTGCCAACTCATCTACCAATACAAAAACTCTATTTAGTTCAATTTTTTCTTTATCCATCCAATATTTCACGGCTTTCCCACTTAAATTCATGAAAGTAGTAGGCTTGATGCAAATGATTAGCTTTCCTTTTAACTTAACTTCTGCTTTAAATGCGAGTCTATCGGATTGAAAAATTCCACCATTTTTTTGAACAAAAAAATCCAGTATATCAAAGCCAATATTATGCCTCGTATGCTCATATTCAGTTCCAATATTGCCTAATCCAACAATTAGAAATTTATCCATAATAAAAAAAGCCCCGTGATTTTATCACAGGGCCATAAAGATATAAATCTTTGATTTATTTTTTGCCACCTTTTGATGGAGCAGAAGCTTCTTCTTGCTTCAACTGACGGGTCATTGTTACTGAAGCAATTGGAATTCTAGGTGAATTCTGAATCTCGATGTTTTCAGCAATGATGTCTTGTACACGAATATTTGCATTGAGCTCAAGATTTGTAAGATCTACTTCAATGTTTTCTCTCAAATACTTTGGCAAGGTTTTTACTTTAACCGCTTTCAACCTGATTTCAAGTTTACCACCGGCTTTTACCCCAACAGAAGCTCCAGTAAATTTAAGAGGAATGGTTGCATTAACCTTCTTGTCTTCTACCAACTCCAATAAGTCAATATGAATCAACTTATCAGTAACCTTGTCAAATTGAAGATCCTTCAAAATACAAGTGTACGAATTGCCTTCCACAGTAATTTCTACTTTTTGGAAATCTGGCGTGTAAACGAAAGGTTTCAAAGCAATTGCAGTAGCAGTAAAGTTTACTTCAGTTGCACCCCCGTAAATTACACCAGGTACCAAGTCTTGAGAGCGTAACTGACGGGCGGCTGATTTGCCAGTTGCGGTCCTCAATTGTCCTTCGATTGTAATCGTTTTCATTATATATGTGTTTAAAAATGACGATTGAAATAAGCCTGAATTATTTATTTCTCATCTGAGAATGAATAAACAAACTTGTTATGCTTTGGTTTTCATAAGCATTCCTGATTGCTGAAGCAAAAAGGTCTGCTACACTCAATACCTTTAATTTTGATGATTGTCCACGAACTGGTATCGTATCGCAAATAACCAATTCTTCCAACACACTGTTCTCAATGTTTACATAAGCATTGCCACTAAGTACAGGATGGGTACACAATGCCCTAACACTCCTTGCCCCCTTGTCTTTAAGCAACTTCGCCGCTTTTGTAAGCGTACCCGCTGTATCACAAATATCATCAATCAACACAATGTCACGTCCAGCTACTTCTCCAATTACAACCATACTGGCTATCTCATTTGCACGTTTTCTATGCTTGTCACAAATAACCATTTCAACACTAAAGTAACTGGCAACCTCACGTATACGGTTGGCACTTCCCACATCAGGGGCGGCAAAGGTAAGGTTTTCAAGTTGAAGATTTCGGATGTATGGGATAAAAATTGCCGAACTATCTAAATGATCCACAGGAATGTCGAAGTACCCCTGTATCTGAGGAGCATGCAAATCCATGGTCACTACCCTATCTGCACCTGCGGCTGTCAACAGATTCGCAACCAGCTTAGACCCAATGGCAACGCGGGGTTTGTCCTTTCTGTCTTGTCTCGCATATCCAAAATAAGGTATCACCGCAATGATCTTATACGCAGAAGCACGACGCGCCGCATCGATCATTAACAGCAATTCAAGGAGATTATCCCCCGGCGCAAACGTGCTTTGCACAAGGAAAACATAATCGCCTCGTATACTTTCGAGGAAAATTGGCTGAATCTCTCCATCACTAAACCGCTGGATGCTGATTTTACCAAGGGTTGTACCATATGCATTGGCGATTTTTTCTGCAAGGTATTGAGAACTTGTACCTGAAAAAATCTTCAAAGATGGATCGTTACGTTGCATAAAATGAATTGAGGCGCGAAGATAACGAAAGTTATCAGAAGACAAATTTCGGACAAGCAGTGAATTGGTCAGACTTTCTGTATAACTCTTTTAGCAGAATTGAAAAAAAACAACTAAAGAACAAGTCATTGAACATAAAAACTAAAATGTAATAAAACCAACACATGAAACCAATAAAAACATGGGGACAGGATGACCGCCCAAGAGAAAAATTGAGAATGAAAGGAGCAGGTCAACTGACAGATTCAGAAATCCTGGCAATTATAATTCAAAACGGAACAAAAGAAAAAACGGCACTTGAACTAGGAATTGAATTGATGCAACGCTGCCACAACAAACTAGCAGACTTAGCAAGGTTTTCAATCAAAGAATTGATGAAAACAAAGGGTATTGGAATGGCAAAAGCAATCGCTATTCAATCAGCATTGGAATTGGGAAGAAGAAGGCAAGCCTCTGACCACCTTGTCTCAGACGTTGTTTCAAACAGTGCATCCATTGCCAAATATCTCCAAGCCAGGTTAATGGACCTGCCCCATGAAGTTTTTGCTGTCGTTTTCCTAAACAGGGCCAATAGAATCAAACACTTTGAAATCATCAGCGTAGGAGGCATGACTGGAACTGTTGCAGACCCAAGAATAATTTTAAAAAAAGCATTGGAAGAAGATGCTGTTAGCCTAATCCTTTGCCACAACCACCCTTCTGGAAATCTTCGTCCATCAAGAGCCGATGAAGAACTGACATCCAAAATAAAGCATGCTGCCAGATATTTTGACATTAACATTCTCGATCACATAATCGTTAGTACTGATGGCTACTATAGCTTTGCTGATGAAGGAGGGCTCTAGTTAATTGTCTGCAATCCGCAGCTCCTTACTAAAATATTGGCTTAACAAATCCATGCGGTTACAAAACGGGGTTCAACGACTTCTTGAAAATTCAATGCAGTAAAGCGAGGATACATTCAATTTCAAGGAAAAATATCTGGCAACCAATTGTTATATTCAAAAATAAAAGTGTTCTGTTTCAAAACAACCAAAACTTAATTTAAATTTTGGTACTGCTTGGGAGTATACCCAATTTGTTGTTTAAAAAACCTGGTAAAATGCTGAGGATACTTAAAGCCCAAATCATATGCAATTTGGTTAACATTTTTACCTGACTCAACAATGTTGATTTTAGCAACTTCAACAATTTTATTGTGAATATATTCTTGTGCTGATTTTCCAGTACTCTTCTTAATTAAATCCCCAAAATAATTGGGGGACAAATTCATCAATTCTGAACAATAAGCAACTGATGGCAATCCAATTGTACTGGGTTTATTCGAGTTAAAATAATCATTTAATATCTCTTCAAATTTCTCTAGAACACCATTATTTACATTGTCTCTAGTAATAAATTGACGGTCATAGAATCTTTGGCAATAATCTAAAAACAACTCAATGTTTGAAGCGATTAGCTTCCTGCTGTGTTTGTCAATGGGCTGACTTAATTCAAGCTCAATTTTTGCAAAACAATCTAAAATCATCTTTCTTTCATCATCAGACAAATGAAGAGCTTCATTTGATTCATATCCAAAAAATTTATAATTGCCGATGCTTTTGCTAAGTTGTGTTCCAAGTAAAAAGTCAGAATGGAAAATCAAACCATAACCCTTGGGTTGATATGGAATACCAGGATTTTCAAAAGTTGACACTTGTCCTGGTGCAAAAAAAACCAATGTGCCAGCTTGATAATCGTAATAATGACGACCATATTTCATATCTCCGCATTTTACATCCTTTAAGTATATACAAAACATGCCATATTGAAATTTGATGGATGCAACATCTCCCCATTCTCTCAAATTGGCTTTTGAGAAATCAATTACTGATACCAATGGATTAAGCGTCTTAACATTGTTGTCTGCGTTATAATCACTAATATTTGTAATGGGATATATTCGGTCCATAGCTCAACTATTTAACAACAAAATTATTTGTTCTTGCACAAACTCATCCCATTTACATGTAAATCAGTAAAAATGGTAGAATAATACGTAATCTGTATAATAACAGTCTTCTTACAATAAGGGAAATTCGCTTGAAACATTTAAAATGCAATCTGTAGAATTAAACAATGGTGTAAAAATGCCTCTATTGGGCTTCGGTGTTTTTCAAATTCCTGATGCCAACGAATGCGAGAGAAGCGTACTTGATGCAATTGAAGTTGGTTATCGATTGATAGACACAGCTGCATCATACGGCAATCAAGAAGCAGTGGGCAATGCAATTTTAAAAAGTGGTGTTTCAAGGGAGCAGTTTTTTATAACAACCAAACTTTGGATTAAATCCGATGGCTACAAAGAGACAAAAACAGCTTTTGAAAATTCCTTAAAGCAACTAAAATTAGACTACTTAGACTTGTTTCTAATTCATCAACCATTTGGAGATGTATATGGTGAATGGAGAGCAATGGAAGAATTATATCAAGAAGGTAAGACCAGGGCTATCGGAGTTAGTAATTTTCATTCTGACAGATTAGTTGATTTAATAACCCACAACAATATTATACCAGCTGTAAATCAGATAGAAACTCATCCATTTAACCAACAAATTGAAACTCATGTATTTTTGCAAAACAATAATATCCAAACAGAATCTTGGGCTCCATTTGCAGAGGGTAAAAATGATATGTTCAGAAATGAATTACTCTCATCAATTGCTCAAAAATATGATAAAACCGTTGCTCAAATAATTCTTCGTTGGATAACGCAACGAGGAATCGTGGCCATCCCAAAGTCTGTTCACAAAGAAAGGATGAAAGAGAATTTCAACATTTTCGACTTTGAGCTAAGCTTAGATGATATGGAATTAATAAAAGCACTAGACACAAAAAAAAGCAGCTTTTTTGACCACCGTGACCCTGGTGTGGTTAAGTGGCTGGGAAATTATAAAGTTGGCGTATAAAAAACGAAAAACAACGACTGATTATAGTCGAACATGCGTCTAAATAAAAGTTTCAAATAAGT